>NZ_JBHYYB010000048.1:47097-65416 GCF_042752535.1 Kitasatospora sp. NPDC059327
CCGGGCGCGCGGGGCGCCACTCTCGCGAACTCGGGGGTCTCCCGCCCCCGCCCCCCCACCGTGGGGCCGGCCTTCCGTTTCCTTTCCCTCCGGCCCCCCCCACGAGTCGGCTGCCCGGCCGCCCCGCGGGAGCTCGGGCGCGAGCACGGGCGGGTGGCGTCACGGGGTGACGATGCCGAAGTCGGGCTCGGGCTGGGTGCGCTGCGCCATCGCGGGCTCCTCGGTGCCCGACTGCCGTGGTGGGGGGTCCTCGGCGTAGCGTCCCCACGCGCCTCGGCGGCAGCAAGCGGGATGGGCTGTCCGGGTGACGCGGTGAACCCACCGCCGGGGCGGGCCGGATCGACGGCACGCCGGGGGCGCGCAGCGGGTGAAATATCCGCTTTCGACCTTCTAGATTGCCTTCCATCGACTGAATCGGACGTTCGGTTCAGCACTGGATGCGGGGGTGCGGGTATGGCCGGAACGAGGCGGGCCGCCGGCGAGGTCGCCGGGGCGGACCGGACGGTGGCCACCGGGTGCGCGGTGCCCATCGGCGGCACCACGTCAGGGCAGGCCTGATGCGTCGGCCCGGATGGACCAGGCTGGGCCGGCCGAAACCGAGCGACGTCACCGCGGGGCTGGTCACCGGCCTGTTCTCGATCCCGGAGGGGATGGCGTACGCCTCGATCGCCGGCTTCAACCCGGTCGCCGGCCTGTTCTCCGGCGTCGTCCCGGCGATCGTCGGCTCGCTGACCGCCCGGACCGTACTGATGGTCACGACCCTCACCAGTGCCATCGCGCTGACCGGGCAGAGCGTGCTGAGCGACGCCGGCCTCGACCCCGCCGACGCCGGGAACGTGGCACTGCTCGGCATCCTGTCCGGTGTGGTGATGCTGCTGATGGGCCTCCTGCGGCTCGGCGTGGTGCTCAGCTTCGTCTCCAACGCGGTGATGGTCGGTTTCTCCACCGGTATCGCCCTGCAGATCGTGGTCGGCGTCCTCAAGGACGCCACCGCCTACCAGCCACGCGGCCACAACAAGCTGGTGCAGCTCGGCGACTGGCTCGTGCACGTCGGCTCCTGGGAGCTCGCCGCGACCCTGGTCGCGCTCGCCACCGTCGCCGTGTGGGCGCTCGCCCACGCCGTCGGGAGGCTGCGCACCGTCGCGCTGCTGGTGGCCATGGTGGTGGTCAGCGCCGCGGTCGCGATCCTCGGCACCGAGGTCGAGCTGGTCGCGGACATCGCCGACATCCCCTCGGCGCTGCCGCACCTCACCGCCCCGGACTGGTCCGCGACCGGGCACCTGGTCGGCGGGGCGCTGTCGATCGCGCTGGTGGCACTCGCCCAGGCCGCCGGGATCAGCCCTTCGGTGCCCAACCCCGACGGGTCGAAGCCGGACGTCGACGGGGACTTCACCGCCCAGGGCCTGGCCAACGTGGCCGGCGGATTCTTCCAGTCGATGCCGGTCGGCGGCTCGCTCTCGCGCACCGGCGTCGCCGTCTCCGCCGGGGCCCGCACCCGCTGGGCGGGCGTCTTCTCCGGCATCTGGCTGGCGCTGATCGTGCTCGCCCTCGCACCGCTCGCCGAGCACATCCCGATGCCCGTCATCGGTGGCCTGATCATCGTGGTCGGCGGAGAACTGATCGTCGGCAAGGTCCCCGACATCAAGCTGGTCCTGCGCACCTCCCGGCTGTCCACCGCCGCCATGGTGGTCACCTTCCTCGCCACCACCCAGCTGCCGCTGCAGCAGGCGATCGTCCTCGGCGCGGTGCTCTCCCTGCTGCTGTACTGCGTGCAGGCGTCCCGGCAGGCGAAGCTGCTCGCCCTCACCCCCACCGCCGACGGGCGGTGGCGGATCGAGGACGTCCCCGCCAAGCTGCCCGCCGGGCAGGTCACCGTGCTCGACTACAGTGGCGTCAGCCTGTTCGCCGAGCTGCCCGCCATCGAACGCGACTGGCCCGAACCCGCCCCGCGCGCCGTCCTCGTCCTCGTCCTGCGCACCCTGCCCGACGTCCCGTCCTCCGCCATGGTCAAACTCCTGCACCGCCTCGCCGAGGATCTCCACCGTGCCGGAGGGCGGCTGTTCCTCGCCGGGGTGCGGCCCCCGCTCGCGAAGATCGCCGAAACCACCGGCCTTGCCCGGAAGTTGGGCCCCGGCGCGATCGTGCCGACCGGCGACACCCTGTTCGCCGCCGTGGACACAGCGGTCCGCAGAGGCCGGGAATGGATCGACAGCGGGACCTGACCACCGCGCGCCGAGCACCTCCCGTTCCCCGGTGGGCCCGGTCCGACCGCGTCCCCGCTTCCCCGCGTGCCCGCGTGCCCGCGAGGCGGCCGGGCCGGTACCGCCCGCCCGGCGGGGTCGCTCCGGGCGCACCCGGGCAGGGACGGGCGAGTTGACCGATCGTCATCGTCATCGTCATCGTCATCGTCATCGTCATCGTCGCCGGGGCCGGATGCCCGTGCGGGCGCGCACCCGAGGTCCTGCGGCCTCACCGCGCCCAAGGACATGATCGCGGTGTCGGCGGCCACGTGCACACCACCGAACCGGAGGACTTCCTCAACACCCACCCCGCCGTGCGCCACGGCGCCCTCTACGGAGTCAGGGGCGACGGCGGCCACGAACGCTTCCACGCCACGGCCGTCACCGCCCCCGGCGCCACCGTCACCGCCGACGAGCCGCGGGCCTGGGTCCGGCAGGGCCGGGGGAGATGTACCAACCCGACCACGTCCACTTCACCGACGCCCTGCCACTGACGGACGCCGGCAAGCCCGACAAGAGGCTCCTGCGCCTGCGGGCGTCCACGACCGGTGCGCTCGACTGACCGGTCCGGGCGGAACCCACCGGTGCCCCGGCCCCCTCGGCGGGCCGGGGCAGGCCACCGGCTGGTCCCGAGCGCGCGCAGGGGCCGGCCCCGGCCCGCCGGTGCGTCAGCGGGTCGCGGCCAGTGCCTCCAGGACGCGCTCCAGGGAGGTGCCGAGGCCCCAGCGGGCGGCCAGCGCCTCCAGGGTCATCGGGTCGAGCGGCTCGGCGGGCAGCGTCGGGTCGAACTCCGGCAGCGGCGCGTCGGGGGCGACCCGGACCACGGTCGGGGCGACGTCCAGGTAGGCGGAGCCCTCGACCAGGTTGCGGCGCCGGGCCGGGGTGAGCTTCGACCCCAGGTCCAGCGCGGCCGCCCGGATCCCCGCCAGGTCGCCGTACTCGTGGATCAGCTGCGCCGCCGTCTTCTCGCCGATGCCCTTGACGCCCGGCAGGCCGTCGCTGGCGTCGCCGCGCAGGGCGGCCATGTCCGCGTAGCGGTCGCCGCGCACGCCGTACTTCTCCACCAGCAGGGCGTCGTCGGTGACCTGCAGGTTGCCCATGCCCTTGACCGGGTAGAGCACGGTGATCTCGCGGGCGTCGTCCACCAGCTGGAAGAGGTCCCGGTCGCCGGTGACGATCTGGACCGGCCCGGTGGCGCGGGCGGTGAGGGTGCCGATCACGTCGTCGGCCTCGTAGCCGGGCGAGCCGACCCGGGCGATGCCGAGCGCGTCCAGCACCTGTTCGATCACCGGGACCTGCGGGGCGAGGGTGTCCGGCACCTCCTCCTCGCCGTCGACGGCCGCCTCGGCGAGGCGGTGCGTCTTGTAGGAGGGGATCAGGTCCACCCGCCACTGCGGCCGCCAGTCGGCGTCCATGCAGGCGACGAGCTGGTCGGGCCGGTGGTCGTGGACCAGCCGGGCGATGAAGTCCAGCAGACCCCGGACGGCGTTCACCGGCTCGCCCCGCGGGGAGCGCAGGGAGTCCGGGACGCCGTAGTAGGCGCGGAAGTAGAGGCTGGCGGAGTCGAGCAGCATCAGTCGCGGTGCGGTCACGCCTCCGATCATGCCGTACCCGGCCGACAGCGCGCCGGTTCAGTGCTTGTGCGGGCCGGCGCGGTGGACCGGACCGTGCGAGTCGGCGCAGTGCTCGGGCAGCTCGCCGGCCGCGGCGGTGATCTGCAGCAGCGCGCCCGCCTCGTCCTCGCCGACGTGGTCGACCTGGAGGGTGCTGTGGGTGATCCCGTACTCGCCCGCCAGCCGGCGCTGCAGCTCCCGGCGGACGGCGTGGCAGTCACCGCCGGGGGTGACCAGGATGTGCGCGGACAGGGCCGGCTGGCCGGAGGTGATCTCCCAGATGTGCAGGTCGTGGATCTCCTCCACCAGGGGCTGGGCGACCAGCCGGTCCGCCACCGCGTCCGGGTCGACGCCGGCCGGGGCGGCCTCCAGGAAGATCCGCCCGGAGGCGCGGACCAGGCCGATGCCGGCCTTCAGCATCAGCGCCACCACGATCAGCGAGGCGATCGCGTCGGCCCGGGCGAAGCCGGTGGCCAGCATCACCGCGCCGGCGACGGCGGTGGCGATGAACGCGTACAGGTCGGTGACCACGTGCTGGAACGCGCCCTCGACGTTCAGCGAGCTGCGGTTGGCCTTGGACATGCACCAGGCGGCGGCCAGGTTGACCACGATCCCGATCAGCGCGGTGATCAGCACCAGCGAGCCCGTCACGTCCGGCGGGTCGATCAGGCGGGTGACGGCCTCGTAGCCCAGCCAGGCCGAGAGGATCAGCAGGGTGACGCCGTTGGCCTGGGCGGAGAGGATCTCGGCGCGCTTGAGCCCGTAGGTGTACCCGCCGCGGGCCGGCCGGGCGGACAGCCGCATCGCGACCAGGGCGAGCACGATCGAGGCGGCGTCGGTGAGCATGTGCGCCGCGTCGGAGATCAGCGCCAGGGACTGGGCGGCGAAGCCGACCACGACCTCGCCGGCCATGAACACCACGATCAGCGCGAGGGCGCTCACCAGCCAGCGGCGGTCGGCGTCGGCGGCCACGCCGTGCGTGTGCCCGCCGTGACCGCCATGACCGTGCCCGCCATGACCGTGCCCGCCATGACCGTGCCCGCCATGACCGTGCCCGCCGTGGGTGTGCCCGCCGACGGCGTGCCGATGGTCATGCGCATGATCATCGGGAGAGTGCTCGTGCCCGGCCATCGTGGTCCTTTCGTGGACGCGTGGGGGAGGAGACAGGGAGGCGACTTCCTGCAGTCGAAGTGAACCGCAGATCGAAGGAAGATCCAAAGGCTGCATTGGAGACCGTTGTCATTGCCGCGCCGAAACCCCGTCCGGTAGGGTCTCGCCGCCACCGAGCGCGGGAGACGCAGCATGGAACGGACCGGGCGGGTCGGCCTCGGCACCATCGCCGGGGAGTGGGGGCGGATCGGTGTGCTCGGCTTCGGCGGGCCGCCCGCGCACATTCTGCTGCTGCGCCGGCTCTGCGTGGAGCGGCGCGGCTGGCTGGAGCCGAGCGAGTTCGAGGACGGCATCGCGGCGACCAATCTGCTGCCCGGCCCGGCCTCCACCCAGTTGGCCGTCCTCACCGCGTGGCGGCTGCGCGGGACACCGGGGGCGCTGGTCGGCGGGTTCTGCTTCATCGCGCCCGGACTGGTGCTGATCCTCGCCCTGTCGGCGCTCTTCCTGGCCGGCCACCCGCCGCTCTGGGTGCTCGGCGCGGCGGCGGGCGCCGGCGCCGCGGTGCCCGCGGTGGCGGTGCAGGCGGCCACCTCGCTGGTCCCGGGGAGCCTCACCCGCGCGGGTCGGGCACGCTCCGCCCGGGCGCGCTGGGTCGGGTACGCGCTCGCGGGCGCGGTGGCGGCGGTCCTCGTGGGGCCGTGGTTGGTGTTGGTGCTGGTCGCCGCGGGCCTGGCCGAGATCGCCGTCCGGGCGCGGGCGCGGCCGGCCGACGGCGAGGGTGGCAGTGAGGGCGACGGTGGCGGCGACGGCGGCGGCCGGACCGGCGGGCGCCGGGCCCCGCTGCCGCCGGCCGCCGCGCTGCCCGTACTGCCGCTGGCCGGCGGGCTGGCCGGGCTCGGCGCGGTGGCCTGGGTGGCGTTCAAGGTGGGCGCGCTCTCCTACGGGGGCGGCTTCGTGATCATCCCGCTGATGCAGAACGACGCGGTCCAGCGGTACCACTGGATGACGGACGGTCAGTTCCTCAACGCCGTCGCCCTCGGCCAGGTCACCCCCGGGCCGGTGGTGCACACCGTCGCCGCGGTCGGCTACGCGGCCGCCGGGATCGGCGGCGGGCTGCTGGCGGCGGTGGTGGCCTTCGCGCCGTCCTTCCTCTTCGTCGTCCTGGGCGGCCGGCACTTCGACCGGCTCCGGGCGGACCGGCGGGTGCAGGACTTCCTCACCGGCGCCGGTCCGGCGGTGATCGGCGCGATCGCGGGCTCGGCCGTACCGCTGGCCGCCGCGCTCGGGCAGGGCTGGCAGTGGGGGGTGCTGGTGGGTGCGCTGCTGTGGCTGGTCGCGGCCCGCCGGGGTGTGGTGCTCGCGCTGCTCGCGGCCGGCGGGGCCGGCGTCCTCGCCGTCCTGGCCGGTCTGCCGCCGGCCTGAGGCGCGGTCCGGCGGTGAGGCGCGATGCCGCCCCGGGGGGCCGTGCGCGTCAGCGGTGCGGTGTGCTTGGCCCGATCGGGTGAGACCGGTTTGCGCGGGCACGCACGGCTGCGCAACGATCACCATCCGTGAAGATCACTACGGCGGAGGCCGTCCGCTGGCTCGTCGAACTGGAGCCGACCGCCGCCGAACTGATGGCACGTCACCTCGCGTCGGCCCGTGAGTGGTTTCCGCACCAGTACGTGCCGTGGACCCTCGGCCGGGACTTCGACGGCCCGCTGGAGGGCCGGTCCTGGCACCCCGAACAGTCGGCGTTGAGCCCCGCCGTGCGCTCCGCCCTGGTGGTCAACCTGCTCACCGAGGACAACCTGCCCGGCTACCACTGGACGATCGGGGCGCAGACCTCCCGGGACGGCGCCTGGGGCGCCTGGCTGCACCGGTGGACCGCCGAGGAGGACCGGCACGCCGGATCCATTCGCGCCTACCTGCACGCCGCCCGGGCCGTCGACCCGATCGCCCTGGAACGCGCCCGGATGGCCCAGCTCGGCACCGGCGCCGTCCCCGAACCGGCCGGCGTGCTCGGCGTGGTGGCCTACGCCGCCGTGCAGGAGCTGGCCACCCGGGTGAGCCACCGCAACACCGGCCGGCTCAGCGGTGACCCGGTGTGCGAGCGGCTGCTCGCCCGGATCGCCCAGGACGAGAACCTGCACATGGTCTTCTACCGCGAGCTGCTGCGGGCCGCCCTGGAACTGAGCCCCGACCCGGTGCTCGCCGTGCTCGACCGGACCGTCCGCGACTTCGCCATGCCGGGGCAGGGCATGCCCGGCTTCGCCCGGATGGCGGCCGAGGTCGCGGTGGCCGGCGTGTACGACCTCCGGGTCCACCACGACGAGGTCCTGGTCCCGCTGGTCCGCTCGCTGAGGCTCTTCGAGCTGACCGGCCTGGGCCCGGTCGGCGAGCAGGCCCGGGACCGGCTCGCCGAGCGCCTGGAGCGCCTGGACGCCCGGGCCGCCCGCTTCGTCGAGCGCCGGGACCAGGCCCTGGCCGCCCGCGCCCGCCGCGCGGACCCCGGGCGAACGTCGTCGCCCGGGCACACGGCCCCCGAGCACACGGCCCCCGGGCACGCGTCGCCCGCAAGTCCGTCCGGTCGAACAGGAGCAGCATGACCATCACCACCGCCGGTACCGGCGTCACCGACATCGAGTTCCACTACGACCTCGGCAACGAGTTCTACGCGCTCTGGCTCGACGAGACGCTGGCGTACACGGCGGCGATGTGGACGGGCATCCCCGGTGACGAGCCGGACGGCACCGCGCTGCTCCGCGCCCAGCGGGCCAAGCTTGACCACCACCTGGACCTCGTCGGCGCCGAACGCGGCGGCGGCGCGCGGCTGCTGGACGTCGGCTGCGGCTGGGGCGCGATGCTGTCCCACGCCGTCCAGGAGGACCGCGCCGCCTCCGCCACCGGCCTGACCATCTCCCGTGCCCAGCACGCCTACCTGGACGCACTCGCACTGCCGGGCGTCGAGGCCCGGCTGGAGAGCTGGGAGGACCACCGCCCCGAGCGGCCCTACGACGCGGTCGTCGCGATGGGCTCCTTCGAGCACTTCGCCACCGCCGGGATGAGCCGGGCCGAACGGCTCGGCGTCTACGCCCGGTACTTCGAGCGCTGCCACGGCTGGCTGCGCCCGGGCGGGCGGATGTCCCTGCAGACCATCGCGTACGACGGCGCCGCCGACGGCGGGGGCCCGGTCGGTTCGTTCGTCGGCAGCGACATCTTCCCCGGAGCCAGGCTGCCCCGGTTGAGCGAGATCGCGGCGGCGGTCGACCCGTACTTCTCGGTCGTCGTACTGCACGCCTCCGCCGAGGACTACGCCTGCACCCTCAAGGCCTGGTCCGCCCGGCTGCTGCGGGCCCGTGCGGAGGCCGAGCGCCTGGTCGGCCCGGAGGGGTACCGGCGCTACCGGCTGTACCTGCGGGCCTGTGAGGTGACCTTCCTGCGCGGCGCGGCCACGCTGTACCGGATCGGGTTGCGGCGGCGCGACGAGCCGCTGCGGCTGCCGGTCTGAGGCCGGGCGCGTGCGGCGGGAGAACGCGCCGGTGACCCGGCGGCGGGCGTGGGCGGCGGTGGCGGTGGTCTGCGCCGCGCTGTTCCTGCTCGGCCTGGACTTCACCGTCCTGAACGTGGCCGTCCCGGGCCTGCGGGCCGACCTGGGCCCGAGCCTGGCCGAGACCCAGTGGATCGTCGACGGCTACGCCCTGGCGCTCGGCGGCTGCGTCCTGGCCGCGGGCGCGCTGGGTGACCGGTACGGCCGGCGCCTGGCCTTCGGCACCGGGCTGGCGCTCTGCGCGCTCGCCTCGGTGGCGGGCGCGGTCGGCGACGAGCCCGCCCACCTGGTCGCCGCGCGCTGCGGAATGGGCCTGGGGGCGGCGCTCTTCATGCCCGCCACCCTCTCCACCATCGTGCACGTGCTGCCCGCGGCGACGGACCGGCGACGGGCGATCGGCGTCTGGGCGGCGGTGGCCGGGGTCGGCGCGCTGTTCGGGCCGGTCGCGGGCGGCTGGCTGGTCGAACGGTACGGCTGGCAGGCGGCGTTCTGGCTGAACGTGCCGGTGGTGGCGGCGATCCTGGCGGCCGTACCGGTCCTGCCCGAGTCGCGCGATCCCGGGGCACGGCCGCTGGACCGCCCCGGCGCGCTGCTCTCCTGCGGCGGGCTGCTGGCACTGGTCTGGGCCGTCATCGAGGCCCCCGGGCGAGGCTGGACCAGTGCCGGGGTACTGGCCGCCTTCGGCGCGGCGGCGCTGCTGCTCCTCGCGTTCGCGGGGTGGCAACTGCGGTGCGCGGCGCCGATGGTGCCGGTCCGGCTGCTGCGCGGCGGCCCGGTCTGGCCGGCCACGCTCTGTCTGGCGCTGATGTCCTTCGCGATGTTCGGCGCGATGTTCCTGCTGACGCTCTACCTGCAGCAGGTGCGCGGCCTGTCGGCCTGGCAGGCCGGACTGCGGATGGTCCCGCTCTCGCTGGGCCTCGCGGTCGGCGCGGTGCTCGGTCCGCTGGTGGCGCGGTGGTTCGGGGCCCGGGTCCCGGTGGCCGGCGGACTGCTGCTGATCGTCGCCGGGTTCGCCCAACTGGGCCGGCTGGCCGCCGACTCGGGCGACGCGCCGGTGCTGGTCTTCGAGGGCGTCTGCGGTCTCGGCGCCGGGCTGCTGGCGCCGGTCGCCACCGACCTGGTAATGAGCGCGGTGCCCGCGGGCATGGCGGGTGTCGGCTCCGGCCTCAACGACGCCACCCGGCAGGTCGGTTCGACGCTCGGCGTGGCCGTGCTCGGCTCGGTCCTGGCCACCTCGGTGGCCGGTGCCCCGGCGGGGGACGTCGGCGCGTTCACCGACGGTCTCGCCGCCGCCTCCCGGGTGGGCGCCGGCGCCGCCCTGCTCGCCGCCGTCCTCGCCTGGTACCAGCTGCCCGGGCGCCGCCCGGCCCCGTCCCCCGTCCTCGTCCCCGAGCCCGACTGACCACCCCCGCCAGCCAGCGAAAGGCCCACCGCCATGTCCCCGTCCCAGAGCTACGACATCCTTCACGCCTGCCTGATCGCGGAGTTCGACGTCGCCCCCGAGCGCGTCCGGCCCGACGCCACCCTGGCCTCGCTGGAACTCGACAGCCTGGCGCTGGTCGAGCTCTCCCTGCTGGTGGAGGAGCGGATCGGCGTGACCGTGGCCGACATCCGGCCGGACGGCACCCTGGGCGAGCTCGCGGCCTTCGCCGACGCCGGCCTGGCCGCGGGCGCCGTCAGTTGAGCGGGCGCACGGTGGCGGTGACCGGGCTCGGCCTGATCACCCCGGCCGGCTTCGGCGCGGAGGCCACCTGGCGGCACTTCCTCGGCGGCGGGCCGACCGCCCGCCCGGACCTGACGCTGGCCGGCCTGAACGCCGACTTCTGCTGCGCCGTCGACCCGTACGACGCGCCGGGGCTGCTCGGCGGCCGGCTGGCCCGCCGGCTCGATCCGTTCGCCCAACTCGCCCTCCTGGCCGCCCGCGAGGCGGTCGCCGATGCCCGGCTCGACCCGGCCGGGTGGGACGGCGCCCGGGTCGGGGTGGTGCTCGGCGTCAGCGCGACCAGCGTCACGACCCACCAGGTCGAGTATGCCCGGCTGGAGCAGGGCCGGGCAGACCGGATCTCCCCGCTGATGCTGCCGCGCAGCATCCCGAACATGGCGGCCGGCGAGGTCAGCCTGGACCTCGGGGCGCTCGGGCCCAGTCTGGTCGTCAGCACCGCCTGTGCGTCCGGTACCAGCGCGCTCGGGCTCGCCTGCGACCTGCTCCGGGCCGGCACCTGCGACCTGGTGCTGGCCGGCGGTGCGGACAGCGGCCGCTCCCGGATGGTGGCGACCGCCTTCGACCGGCTGGGCGCGCTCTCCCGCCGCCGGCACGACCCGGCCGGCGCCTCCCGGCCGTTCGACGCCGACCGGGACGGCTTCGTCCTCGGCGAGGGCGCGGGCGTCCTCGTCCTGGAGCGCGTCGAGCACGCCCGGGCGCGCGGTGTCCGTCCGCGCGCCCACCTGGCGGGACACGGCTCCGCCGCCGACGCCTACCACTTCACCGCGCCCCACCCGGACGGTGACGGCCTCGCCCGCGCCCTCGACACCGCGCTCGCCGACGCCGGACTGGCGCCGTACGAGATCGGGCACGTCAACGCGCACGGCACCGGCACCGCCCTGAACGACCCGGCGGAGGCGGCCGCGCTGCGGCAGGTCTTCCGCCGCCCGCCGCCGGTCACCGCCAACAAGAGCGTGATCGGCCACACCATGGGCGCGGCCGGCGCGATCGAGGCGGCGCTGACCGTGCTGACCCTGCAGCACCAGCTGATCCCGCCGACCGCCAACCTCGACCGGATGGACGAGGCGATCGACCTCGACGTGGTCACCAAGGTGCCCCGGCCGGTCGCCCTGCAGGCCGCCGTCTCGGTCTCCAGCGGCTTCGGCGGCCAGAACGCGGTGGTCGTGCTGACCGCCGCCTGACCGCTGCCCGGCCGTCCCCCCTTCGGCTGTCCGCTGTCCGCTGTCCGCTGTCCGCTGTCCGCGCCGGGCTCCCGGCACCGCCGCCGCACCCGGAAGGGCAGGGCGGCGGCTCCGCCCTGCCCTGGTCCTGTCACCCCCGTCCGACCTCCCGCCCTGGAGTACCGCCATGCCCGCCGGCCCCGTCCCGACCGTCCCGAGCACCGAACCCGCCGCCCTGAGCGCTCCGCCCCCGCCGCGCCCCCGCCCCGCCGGGGCCACCGGCCGCCGCGGCCGCCCCGGCGGACGGCTCGGCCGGGCCCGGCTCGCCGCCGCCCGCCTCTACAGCCGGGTGCTGATGCGCCGCCCGCCCGCCGACTGGTCGGTCCCGTTCGCCGACGGCCGGTACGGGCCGGCCGAACCGGCCGACGGCCGCCCGCTCACCCTGCTGATGCTGGGCGACTCGCTGGCCCGGAGCCTCGGGGCGGGCCGCCGCGAGGAGACCCTCGGCGCCCGGCTGGCCGAGGGCCTCGGCCGCCGGCTGGACCGGTCGGTGGACCTGCGGGTGCTGGCCCGGGTCGGCGCCACCACGGCCGGCCTGCGGCACCAGGTGGTCCGGGCGGCCCGGCTGCGGCCGGGCCTCGCGGTGCTGATCGTCGGCGGCAACGACGCCCTGCTCCCGGTGCCGCTCGGGCGCTCCGGCCGCCGCTTCGCGCACCTGCTGGGGGCCCTGCGCGAGGCCGGGTGGGAGCTGGTCGTGGTGCCCTGCCCCGATCCGGGGTACGCCCCAGGGTTCCGGGCGCCGGCCCGCTGGTGGGGCGGTCGCCGCTCCCACCGGCTGGCCCGGCTGCAGAGCCGCGCCGCCGAGCGGGCCGGTGCGGTGCCGGCGCCGGCCTCCGAGGCCGAGTTCCACGACCGGGCCGACGAACTCCTCGGCCCGGACGGCGTGCACCCGTCCCCGCTCGGCTACGCGGAGCACGCGGAGCGGATGCTGCCGAGCCTGCTGGCGGCGGCGGACCGGTCCGACCGGGCCCGCGCCGCCCGTACCGCCCGCGCCGCCCGTACCGCCCGCGCCGCCCGTACCGCCGGTGCCGCCGGGTCCGCCGCCGCGGCCGGCCCGTCCTAGCCGAGCGCGGCGGCCCCGACCGCCTCCAGCGGCACCGTCCGGGCCGCCGTCGCCGCCCGGACCAGGGCCTGCATCACCCGCAGGTCGCTCCCCTGCTCGGGGTGCCACTGCACCCCGAGGGTGAACCCCGGCCCCTCCACCGCCTCCACGGTGCCGTCCGGCGCGTGCGCGCTCACCCGCAGCCCCGCGCCGAGCCGGTCCACCGCCTGGTGGTGGAAGGTCGGCACGGCCAGCTCGCTCTCCGGCAGCAGCCCGCCCAGCAAGGTCCCGGGCACCGGCCGCACCGTGTGCTCCCCGTACTTGCCGGGCGAGCCGCCGTGCACGTCCGGGACCACCACGTCCGGCAGGTGCTGGACGAGCGAGCCGCCGCAGACCACGTTCAGCACCTGCATGCCCCGGCAGATGCCCAGCAGCGGCATGCCCGCCGCCAGGGCCGCCCGCAGCAGTGCCGACTCCCAGTGGTCCCGCTCCGGCGCGTCCGCCTCGGTCAGCGGGTGCGGCGGCTGCCCGTAGTACGCCGGGTCGATGTCCGGCCCGCCCGCGATGACCAGCGCGTCCAACCGGGCGAGCACCTCCGGCGCGCGCTCCGGGGCGTCCGGCGGCAGCAGTACCGCGATCCCGCCGGAATCCCGTACGAACGCGGTGTACCGCTCGGGCACCAGTGCCACCCGGCGGTCCCGCCAGTCGCTCCAACTCGCGTCCACCAGGTAGGTGCTGACGCCGATGAAAGGCCTGCGATCCATGGCGGGCATTCTCCTCCCGCCCCGCCTGGTACCCCGTCAACCACGCGTATCGGCGCGCCACACCCGTCCGCCCTCTTCCGCGCTGTCACCGGCAGGCCGTACGGTTCGCTGTGACCGGCCGATCTCGCTGAGTGATCGAAGGAGAGGGTTCCCGCCATGCCCGACAACGCCGCCGCGGGCGCGCCGCGCGCGCCGCTCACCCTCGACGAGCTGCGCACGCTGGTCGACGCCGGCGAGATCCACACCGTCGCCCTCGCCTTCACCGACATGCAGGGCCGGCTCCAGGGCAAGCGCTTCGCCGCCCGGTTCTTCCTCGACGAGGTCGCCGAGCACGGCGCCGAGGCCTGCGACTACCTGCTCGCCGTCGACATCGACCTCAACACCGTCGACGGCTACGCCTCGTCCTCCTGGGAGACCGGCTACGGCGACTTCGCCATGCGCCCCGACCTCGCCACCCTGCGGCTCACCCCCTGGCAGCCCGGCACCGCCCAGGTCACCGCCGACCTCGCCCGGCACGGCGGCCACCCCGTCGACACCGCGCCCCGCCGGCTGCTGCAGCGCCAGATCGAGCGCCTCGCCGAGTACGGCCTGGCCGCCGACATCGGCACCGAGCTGGAGTTCCTGGTCTTCCGCGACACCTACGAACAGGCCTGGCTCGGCGGCTACCGCGGCCTCACCCCGGCCAACCAGTACAACGTGGACTACTCGCTGCTCGGCACCGCCCGGGTCGAGCCGCTGCTCTCCCGGATCCGCAACGAGATGGCCGGCGCGGGCCTCGTCGTCGAGTCGGCCAAGGGCGAGTGCAACCTCGGCCAGCACGAGATCGCCTTCCGCTACGCCGACGCCCTCACCACCTGTGACCAGCACAGCGTCTACAAGACCGGCGCCAAGGAGATCGCCGCCCAACAGGGCTGCGCCCTCACCTTCATGGCCAAGTACGACGAGCGCGAGGGCAACAGCTGCCACATCCACCTGTCCCTGCGGGACCTGCGCGACCCGGGCGGCACCCCCGCCTTCGCCGACCGCGACGGCCGAATGACCGACACCATGCGGCACTTCCTGGCCGGCCAGCTCACCGCGCTGCGCGAGTTCAGCCTGCTCTACGCGCCCAACATCAACTCCTACAAGCGCTACCGGCCCGGCTCCTTCGCGCCGACCGCCGTCGCCTGGGGCCGGGACAACCGGACGTGCGCCTACCGGGTGGTCGGCCGCGGCCCGAGCCTGCGGATGGAGAACCGCGTCCCCGGCGGCGACGTCAACCCGTACCTCGCGGTGGCCGGCATGATCGCGGCCGGCCTGCACGGCCTCCAGCAGAAGCTCGAACTGCCCGCCCCCTGCCTCGGCAACGCCTACGCCGCCGACGAGTACGCCCGGGTGCCCGGTTCGCTGCGCGAGGCCGCCGACCGCTGGGCGGACAGCGAGCTGGCCCGCACCGCGTTCGGCCATGACGTGGTCGAGCACTACCTGCACATGGCCCGGGTCGAGCAGAACGCGTACGACAGCGCCGTCACCGACTGGGAGCGCTACCGATCCTTCGAGCGGATGTGAGCCGCTGTGAGCAGCACGGAGAGCCCCACCGCCCGCACCGTCCTCGACCCCGCCACCGGCGAACCGCTGGGCACCGTCCCCGACACCACCCCGGCCCGGCTGGACGCCGCCGTCCAGTACGCCCTCAAGGCCCAGCGGGGCTGGGCCGCGCTCGCCCCCGGTGACCGCGCCCGACTGCTGCGCCGCTTCGCCGACCAGGTCGACGCGCACATCCCCGAACTGGCCGCCCTGGAGGTGAGCGAGGCCGGACACACCCTCGGCAACGCCCGCTGGGAGGCCGGCAACGTCCGCGACCTCCTGGAGTACGCCGCCGGGGGAGTGGAACGGTTGGCCGGCCGGCAGATCCCGGTGGCCGGCGGGGTGGACATCACCTTCCACGAGCCGATCGGGGTGGTCGGGGTGATCGCCCCCTGGAACTTCCCGATGCCGATCGCCGCCTGGGGCTTCGCCCCCGCCCTCGCCGCGGGCAACGCCGTGCTCCTCAAGCCCGCCGAGGCCACTCCGCTCACCGCACTGCGGCTGGCCGAACTCGCCCTCGCCGCCGGGCTTCCGGACGGCCTCCTCCAGGTCGTGCCCGGCCCCGGTGCCACCACCGGACGGGCCCTGGTCGACCACCCCGACGTCCGCAAGATCGTCTTCACCGGCTCGACCGTGGTCGGCAAGGAGGTCGCCGCCCGCTGCGCCGCCCGGGCCAAGCGGGTCACCCTCGAACTCGGCGGCAAGAGCCCCAACATCGTCTTCGCGGACGCCGACCTCGCCCGCGCCGCCGACCCGATGTCCTTCCTCGACAACAGCGGCCAGGACTGCTGCGCGCGCAGCCGGATCCTGGTCCAGCGCGAGGCGCTCGACGACTTCCTCGCCCTGCTGCTGCCCGCCGTCGAGGCCGTCCGCACCGGGGATCCGGCCGACCCGGACACCCAGCTGGGCCCGCTGATCTCCGCCGCCCAGGTCCGCCGGGTGGCCTCCTACGTCACCCCCGAGCTACCGGTGCTGGCCCGCGGCGCGGTGCCCGACGGCCCCGGCTTCTGGTACCCGCCCACCGTGCTGGCCCCCGCCGACCCGGGCGTGCCCGCAGCCACCGAGGAGATCTTCGGCCCGGTCGCGGTGGTGCTCCCCTTCGACGGCGAGGCGGACGCCGTACGGCTGGCCAACGCCACCCGCTACGGACTCTCCGGTTCGATCTGGACCCGGGACGTCGGCCGCGCGCTGCGCGTGGCCAGGGGCGTCGCGGCGGGCAACCTGTCGGTGAACTCGCACTCCTCGGTGCGGTACTGGACGCCCTTCGGCGGTTTCGGCGAGTCCGGTGTCGGCCGGGAGCTCGGGCCCGACGCGCTGGTCCACTTCACCGAGACCAAGAACGTGTTCATCCAGAGCGAGGAGTAGGAGCCGACCATGAGCGAGAAGCCCGCCGCGAACGAGAAGGACGCCCCGGTCTGCCGGCGCCTGGTCGGCCGCACGGCCGTGATCACCGGTGCCGGCAGCGGCATCGGCCTGGCCGCCGCCCGCCGGTTGGCCGCCGAGGGCGCGAAGGTGGTCTGCGCCGACGTCGACGAGATCACCGGCAGGGCGGCCGCCCAGGAGGTCGGCGGTCTCTTCGTGCACACCGACGTCACCGACCCGTACATGGTCGAGGCGCTCTTCGACGAGGCCTACGAGACCTGCGGCAGCGTGGACGTCGCCTTCAACAACGCCGGCATCTCGCCGCCGGAGGACGACTCCATCCTCACCACCGGGCTGGCGGCCTGGCGCAAGGTGCAGGAGGTCAACCTGACCTCCGTCTACCTGTGCTGCAAGGCGGCGCTGCCGTACATGCGGCGGCACGGGCGCGGCTCGATCATCAACACCGCCAGCTTCGTGGCCCGGATGGGCGCGGCCACCTCGCAGATCTCCTACACCGCCTCCAAGGGCGGGGTGCTGGCGATGTCCCGCGAGCTGGGCGTGCAGTTCGCCCGCGAGGGCATCCGGGTCAACGCGCTCTCGCCCGGGCCGGTGGACACCCCGCTGCTGCGGGAGCTGTTCGCCGCGGACCCGGAGCGGGCGGCCCGCCGGCTGGTGCACATTCCGCTCGGCCGCTTCGCCCGGCCCGAGGAGATCGCGGCCGCCGTCGCCTTCCTCGCCAGCGACGACTCGTCCTTCATCACGGCGAGCGAGTTCCTGGTCGACGGGGGCATCGCGGGGGCCTATGTGACCCCGGTGTAGCCCCCCGTTGGGCCTTCTCACCGTAATCTCATGCAGAATGCCGGGAATTGGCGGTCGCGCTGATATCGCGTTTATCCGGCTGCCTTTAGATTCTCTGTCGTGAGCGAGCAGATTCCCGCCGGGTGGTACCCGGACCCGAAGGACATCACCAGCGATCCGCGACCGCAGCGCTGGTGGGACGGCAAGGGCTGGACGGCCGACACCCGGCCCGCACCCTCGGACGCCCCGACGACGCCGGAGCCCGCGGCGTCCGGGGAGCCGGGGCCGGACGCGACCGCCGAGACCCGCGTGCTGGAGGGGGAGGTGCTCGGGAGCGGGCCGACGGTCCGCTACCCGGAGCCGCCCCCCTTCGGCGCCGCCTACGGCGCGGTCGCGCCGCCGGCCCCCAAGGCCCGGCGCAAGCCGTCCAAGCTGGTCGTCGCGGCCACCGTCGCGGCCCTGCTGGGCCTCGGTGCCGGCTCGGGGATCACCTACCTGGCGATGGACGGCAACGGGGAGCGGCAGGCCACGCACCGGATCTCGCGGCAGGCTCCGCCCTACGGCGAGGAAGGCCCGCGCAGCGGCCTGCCCGACCTGGGCGGCCCGAACAACGACGGCGGCCAGGGCGGCAACGGCGGTAACGGAAACGGCCAGGGCAACGGCCAGGGGCAGGGCAAGGGCAACGGCAACGGCAACGGCCAGGGCAATGGGAACGGCAACGGCCAGGGCAAGGGCAACGGCGGTAGCGGCGGCAACGCCCAGGGCAGCGGACCGGCCACCGACCTGGTGAACCGGATCACCCTGCCGGTCCCCTCCGGCTGGCAGGGCGGCACCACGCAGGACGGCTTCGCCGCACTGAGCGTGGGCTCCTACACCTGTGACGGCGGCGGCAACTGCTCGCTGGGCGGTGCCAACACCGGCCGGATCGCCGGCGGCGGCACCGACGTCCAGGCGGCGGCCAAGGCCGACATCGCGGCGGCGGCGAAGGACTCCTACAACGACCTCAACTCGCACGAGGAGCTGAAGTCGGAGGCGGTCAAGGTCGCCGGCCGGGACGGCTACCTGGTCCGGTGGAAGGTCGACGCGGCGAAGGGCAACGACGGCTACGTGCAGACCGTGGTCTTCCCGTCCGCCGACGGCACCTCGCTGATCTCCGTCCACCTCGGCTTCGACATCGCGGACAAGGCGCCCGACGCCTCCGTGATGGACACCATCGTCAAGGGCATCGCCGACTACACCGGCAAGCTGCCCGCCTTCCCGGGGGGCGGCGCCGGCCCCGGCGGCGGTACCACCACCTGACCGCGCCGCTCCGCTCACGTACGGCGGCCCACCCGGACGAGTCCGGGTGGGCC
>NZ_JBHYYB010000049.1:0-64733 GCF_042752535.1 Kitasatospora sp. NPDC059327
CGCTTGGTGGTGGCGGTGGTGGCGGTGGTGGTCTCGTTACGGAAGGTCATGTGGTTCCTTTCGGAGGGGTGTGCGAGCGTGCGGAACCAGGCCCTTGGGGGGTGTGGTTCCGGTGGGGGTGTGGCTCGCGTGGTCCGGGGCCGTGGTGCGGGGTGGTGGGCCCCGCGGTGCGGCTGGTCGGTGCAACGGGTTCGAAGTTACGGGGGTGGGGTGGGGGTTTCAAGGATTCGTAGGTTTGGGCACGTCAGGGGGTGGTTACCGGTCGTATGGATCTTGGTATTGGGCTGTTTTGAAGGCGTTTGTCCCGTTTTTCAAGATCGAACGGGGGTGGAAGTGGTCCGGGCCACAGGATCGGTGGTGTGAGGCCGGGCACATGGTCGACGGGGGGTGACGGGCGGTCGGCGGGTTGTGCGGGGAAGGTGGTCCGGTGACCTGGCCCGGGGTGGCCCGCACCACAGCCCTCACCCGTCGTGCCCCCGCTCCTCACTCGCCGTGTCCGCCATAGCCTCGGGGCATGAGCAACGAGAGCGATGCAGAGGCCGTGTTCGGCGGCGCCGAGGAGCCGGGGGCGGCGGTCGCGCCGGCCGGGTTCGAGCTGGGGACCGACGGGCCCAAGGTGATCCTGGCGGGGCTGGACGGCTCGGAGTCCTCGTGGCGTGCGACCGCCTATGCGGCGGGCCTCGCCCGGCGGCAGAACGCGACCCTCGCCGTGGCGTACGTGCAGCCCGTCCTCGGAGCGGCCACCGCGCTCGCGGGGGCCGCCGTGGAGGAGACCACCCAGGAGATCGCCGACGAGCTCCTGGCGGCGCTGCGCGACGCGGAGCACCGGCTGAGCGACGTCTGGCGGCTGGACTGGCGCTTCCTGACCGTCCGGGGCGACCCGTTCACCGGCCTCGCGCGGATGGCGGACGACCTCCGGGTGGACGCCGTGGTGGTCGGCGGCTCCGAGCAGGCCGGGCACCGGGTGATCGGCTCGGTCGCGGTCCGGCTGGTGAAGGCGGGCCGCTGGCCGGTGACCGTAGTGCCGTAGCGGGCTCGCGGGGAAGCGGGGAGGGCGGCCGGGGGAGAGGGTGGCGGACAGGCCGAAGGGCCGCGGTCCGGAGCGGACATCCGGACCGCGACCCTTCGGGTCGGTCGAGGAGCGGGCGACCGGCGCCCGCTCCTCGGGCGTGTTTCACCACTCCCGCCGGGCGCGAGTGATGAGACACGCCCCTAGCCGAGCACTCCGCCTATGTTCGCGCCGTTGCCGCAGATGTTGATCGGGATGCTGATCGGGATCTGGATCTGGTTCCCGGAGAGCACGCCCGGCGAATTGGTGACGACGCCGCTGGCGTAGGCCCCGCCGGTGTTGATACAGGTGGTCCCGGAGAACGCCTCGGGGGCGGCGGTCATGTGCCCGGGAGCGTCGCAGTCGCCGGCGAACGCGGGGCCGGCGGAGATGACGGCCAGCGCGGCGGTGAGGCCGGCGGCGAGCAGGTACTTCCTGGTGTTGGTCATGTCGGAAGGAATAGCCAGCCGACACGCTGGACCGGACACGATCCCCCCGAACCGCCACCCGGGCGGCGCAGCGATCCGACCCCGATGCAGCAGCCGGGCGGCGGGCCCGTCACCCGGACGGACGTGGTCCCGGGCGGCCGGGGCTCCGCGTGGGGTGCCCGTCCCCGGGCCGGGGACGGAGCCCGGGGACGGGGCTCGGCACGCGCCCTGCCGGGCCCCGTCCCGCGCCCTGCCGGGCCGTCCCGCGCGCTGCGGGGCCCGCCCGCCGTCGGGGCCGGTTCGTACCCGGCGATAGGGTTTGTGACCATGACGGACACCCCGGTCGCACACCCCCGGACGCCCGCCCGCCCGCCGGCCGGGCCGAGACCTCGCCCGGCGGCGACGGCGACGCCCACGACCGGCGGGCCCATCGCCCCGCCCGGCAGCGACCTGCACCTCGAACTGCCCGCGACCGGCGGCCGCCGCGCCGCGTTGATGGCCGCCCTGCGCGAGGCGATCCGCAGCGGCCGCCTCGCCCCCGGGACCAGGCTGCCGCCCTACCGCTCGCTGGCCGCCGACCTCGGCATCGCCCGCAACACCGCCGCCGACGCCTACGCCGAACTGGCCGCGGAGGGCTGGCTGACCGCCCGGCAGGGTTCCGGCACGACCGTCGCGGACCGGGCCGAGCCGGTCGCCCCGACGTGGGCCCGCCGGTCGTCCCCGGAGGGCCGGCCCACCCACGACCTGCGCCAGGGCCAGCCCGACGCCGCCGTCTTCCCGCGCACCGCCTGGCTCGCGGCGGGCCGCCGGGCCCTCACCGCCGCGCCCAACGAGGCCTTCGGCCCGGGCGACCCGCAGGGCCGCCGCGAGCTGCGGGTGGCCCTCGCCGACTACCTGGCCCGGGCCCGAGGGGTGCGCGCCGATCCCGAGCGGATCGTGGTCTGCTCCGGCTTCGCCCACGCGTTGCGGCTGCTGTTCGACGGCGCGGGCGCGGTGCTGGGCGGCCCCGCCGCCGGATCGCTGGCCGTCGAGGCCTACGGGCTGGGCTTCCACCGCGCGTTGCTGGCCCGGGCCGGGGTCGCGGCCGTGCCGCTGCCGCTGGACGAGGACGGCGCCCGGGTCGACGCGCTGGCGGGGCACCCGGAGGTCCGGACGGCCCTGCTCACCCCGGCCCACCAGTTCCCGACCGGCGGCCCGCTGCACGCCGCCCGGCGGACGGCGGTGGTCGACTGGGCGCGCCGGTGCGGCGGCCTGGTGCTGGAGGACGACTACGACGGGGAGTTCCGCTACGACCGGCGGCCGGTCGGCGCGCTGCAGGGGCTCGACCCCGAGCGGGTGGTCTACCTCGGCAGCGTGAGCAAGAGCCTCTCGCCCGCGCTGCGGCTCGGCTGGATGGTGCTGCCCGAGCAGCTGGTCGACCGAGTGCTGACCGCCAAGGGCGAACGGGAGGCCTGGGCGAGCGCGCTCGACCAGCTGACGCTCGCGGAGTTCATCGACTCGGGCGGGTACGACCGGCACGTACGGCGGATGCGCCGGCGCTACCGGGACCGCCGGGACCACCTGGTGGACGCCCTGGCCGAGCGGGCGCCGCACATCGAGGTGTCCGGGATCGCGGCGGGCCTGCACGCGGTGCTCCGGCTCGCCCCCGGGACCGAGCGGTCCGTGGTCAAGGCGGCGGCCTACCGGGGGCTGGCCCTGGACGGGCTGGCCGACTACCGGCACCCGCTGATCGGGCAGGAGGCGATGCCGACCACGGACGGCCTGGTGGTCGGCTACGCCACGCCGCCCGACCACGCCTACGAGGCGGCCGTCGCCGCGCTCTGCGACATCCTGCCCACCCCGCTCTGAGGACCTGCCGCCGGCCCGGGGCGGCGGCGCGCCCGTTCCGGTGGACGGGGACGTGCGTTCCGGTGGACGGGGACGTGCGGGCCGGAGGGTAAGGGGCGGCGGCGCGCCGCGGCCTGTCGTGGCGTAGTCAATGGCCTGCCGCGTCCGCTCGGCTGTCATATGCCAGTACGGGCCCGGGCGGAGG
The DNA here is from genome assembly GCF_042752535.1 of Kitasatospora sp. NPDC059327. Taxonomy (NCBI): domain Bacteria; kingdom Bacillati; phylum Actinomycetota; class Actinomycetes; order Kitasatosporales; family Streptomycetaceae; genus Kitasatospora; species Kitasatospora sp. NPDC059327. The sequence goes on from NZ_JBHYYB010000049.1 coordinate 3,509, forward strand.
CCCGCACCGGAACCGGCGACGGCGCCTACGCTTCCTGGTCATGCGCAGAACACATGTGAGCCGTCTCGGAATCGCCGCGATCCTGGCCCTCGTCGTCGGTCTACTCCTCTCGGCAGCCCCCGCTCAGGCGGACACGCCGTTGCTCTCGGTCAGCTCCGACCGGGCGACGGCCACCCCGGGCTCCTCGGTGACGCTGACCCTGACCCTGACCAACCCGCACGACACTCCGGTGTATTTCGTCTACCAGTCCGTCCAGCCGACCTACAACACCACCCAGGTCGCCGGCCTGGCGTACGCGTTCTCCGCCTGCGGCGGCGCCGTCAGCGCCTGCGACACCGGCAGCACCAGCGGCCTGGTGCACCACACCGTGCCCGTGGCCGCCGGTGCCAGTACCACCGTCACGCTGACCTACGCCATCGCCGCCGGCTCGGCCTGCGGCTCCGGTGCCCGGATCGACTTCTACACGTACCTCTACTACGAGTACCAGTCCGGGGCCGCGTCGGACTCCGGCATCTTCAACGTCCCCGGCAACGAGGTCGTCTGCGCCTGATCCGTTCGGTCCGGCCCGCTCGCGCGGGCACCCACCCAAGCCCCCGCCAGATGCCGGTCGCCCCCGTGCCGGCATCTGGCGGGCCTTCTCCGTGTGGATTGTCGGACCCTCGTGGCAGGCTGACGCCCATGGCCGAACCGCTGACCGACGCGACCGACCGCGCCACCGCGAGCGCGCCCGCGGACCTGACCGCGGACCTGACCGCGGGCGTCACCACCGATCCGACCAGCGCGGAGACCGTGCCGGTGGGCACGGGCGAGACCGGCCCCGCCGGGTCCCCGCTGCCCGTCCCGCCCGGCGTGTCCGAGGCGATCCGTGCGCGGGCCGACGAGCGGACGGCGCCGCTGGTCCACCGGCTGATGCGGCCCTCGCTGGCGCTCGCCGCCGAGGGCGACGGTCCCTCGGCCGGGCGGCTCGGCGGGCAGCCCGCCCTGCCGGACGGCACCGGCTGGCCGGAGTTCGCCGGCCGGCCGATGCAGTCGCTGGCCCAGCTCGACTGCGCCGGTCTGGCGGAGGCCTTCCGCACCACCGGCCACGGCGGCGACTGGCCGCTGCCGGCCACCGGGCTGCTGCTCTTCTTCCACGACGAACGGGTCGGCGACTTCAGCGGCCGGGGTTGCCGCGTCCTGCACGTGCCCGCGGGCGCCCCGCCCAGACCGGCCCCGGCGGACGGGCCGGGCACGTCCGCCCTCCCCGCCACCGAGGTCCGGGCCCACTGGAGGCTCTCCGCGCCCTCCTACCAGGACGGCGAGCTGGAGGACGTCTTCCCCGACGACTTCATGATCGCCCTCGACCTCGCCGCCGACTTCCGCGACCACCTGTCCGCGCCCGACGTGCGGGTGCTCGGCTGGTGCGACACCGACACCGGCCGCCCCGCGGGCCACCGCCCGCTGCTCCAGGTGGAGAGCCGCGCCCTGGCGGCGGACTGGGGCGAGTGCGTCAACGTCTCGTTCTGGATCACCGAGGAGGACCTGGCGGCCGGGTGCTTCGACCGCGTCCGGCACGGCTTCGAGGTCGCCTGAGCGGGCCCCGCGCTGCCCGGGCGGCCCCGCCCCACCCCTACTAGGCTGCTGGAAGAGGTGGGGGCACCCGCCCGCGGCTGCCGGTCCGCCCGGCCGAGCGGCCGGTCCCCGATCGCCTGAGCAGTGGGACGGACGTGGCAGCAGAGGGATCGGCGGCACACGACGCCGAGGCGCCCGACGGACCGGAGCCCCCGGTCCGTGAGCTGCTGCGCTCGGTGCGGGCCCACCCCTCCCGGCTGCCCGAGATCCTCGCCGTCTTCGCCGTCCGCCACCGCGGCCCCCGGGCCGCCCGCCGGGTCGCCGCACTGCGGGCGGCCCGTCCGGAGGCGACGCCGGAGGAACTGGCGGCGCTGGCGGTGACGCACGCCCGGCGGGTGAGCCAGAGCGAGGGCGCCTTCGTCGGCGGACCGTTCCTGGCGCTCGTCCCGTTCGCGTTCTGCACGGCACTGCTGGCCCAGGGACAGCTGTTCCTCGAACTCGCCGCCCTGGCCGGACGGGATCCGGCCGCCCCCGCCCGGGTCGCCGAGGTGCTGGTGCTCCAGGGCGCGTACCCCGACGTCGTCGCCGCCGAACGGGCCCTGGCGACCGCTCCCCGCCCCGCGGTGGACCGGCGGCGCGGGCTGTGGGCGCTGCTCTGGCGGATGGCCCGCCTGCTCGGGCTGACCAGCGAGGGGGTGGAGCCGCCGCCGTCCCGTTGGCGGACCGCCGGCGGGTGGGTGCTGGTGCTGCTCACCCTCCTGGTCGGGACGGTCGCCCCGCTGGTCTGGCTGCCCTACATGGCGTTCTCCTACGCCCAGGCGACGGACCGGGTCGGTGCCCGGGCCGTCGGTTACTACCTCGGTGGCGACGTGGCCGGGGCCGCGCTGCAGCGGCGCCGTGCCGACCCGGGGACCATCGCCGCCACGATCAGGGCGGGGATCTCCCTGTTCCTGCCGGTGGCGGCGCTGATCGTGATCCTGCTCGCCGACATCCGGCTGGCCGGCAGCCGGTGGCCGTTGGTCTCGCTCACGCTCGTCCTGCTCTCCTGCCTGGTCGGCGAGATCTGGCGCCGCCGTCGCGGACCCCGCCCGCGCCACCCCCGCCACCCGCGCCACCCCCGCCACCCGCGGCACCCGCGCCACCGCCGCCGCCGGGGGTAGCGCGCGGCCCGGTCGCGCCCTCCACCGTTCCGTCCGTCCGTCAGGGCCAACGGGCCGCCCGGCACGGCCGGTTGCGGCCCGCCGGCGGGCGTGGTTCGCACCGGAGCCGCCCCCCGTCGCAGGGGGCTTCCGAACGGCGGCGTCGACCGCGACGATCAGACGTTCGAAGCTCGTACGTGTGTGCTAGTCATCCGTCGGTCGACCGGTGGCCCACCGGCCCGCGCGCTGGTCCGTTCGGGTGGAAGGGATCGTTCCGGCGCGCGGACGATTCGCATGCACAGCAAGTCGCGAGTCCGTGGGGTGAGACCGCCGGATTCCAACCGCTCGGCGGTTCAGATTCACCCTATCGGGGGGTGCTGCGGGGCCGTACGGCTTTGGTCGGGCGTGGGTGATCTAGGGTTCCCGGTGGGTCGCCCCGAGTGGGCGGCGCCATCGCGCGAATTTCGCCAACACCCCTTCCCGTACACGTATCTGATGATCCGTCCCCGACGTCCGGGGTGGGTCGGTGTGACCTTGACCAGATGAAGGAGACCCTGCCGATGCCGGTGGAGACCAGCCCGGAGACGCAGCAGGTGCCGCAGCAGTCGAGCCTGACGACAGCCGCTGCCCGCAACCTCGCCACCACCACCAAGTCCGCACCGCAGATGCAGGAGATCACCTCCCGCTGGCTGCTCAAGGTGCTCCCCTGGGTCCAGGCCGCCGGTGGCGCCTACCGGGTGAACCGTCGACTCACCTACACCGTCGGCGACGGCCGGGTGGAGTTCGTCAAGACCGGCTCGGAGGTCCGGGTCATCCCCCGCGAGCTCGGCGAACTCGCCCTGCTGCGCGGTTTCGACGACGACGAGGTGCTGACGGCCCTCGCCGACCGCTGCGAGCAGCGCGACTTCGGCCCCGGCGAGGTGCTGGCCGAGCGCGGCGCCGAGGCGGACCGTATCTACCTGATCGCCCACGGCAAGATCAACCAGATCGGCACCGGCAAGTACGGCGACGAGACCGTGGTCGGCGTGCTCGGCGACGGGGACCGGTTCGGCGAGGACGCCGTGCTCAACCCGGACGCCGTCTGGGAGTTCACCGCCAAGACGGTCACCGCGGGCACCGTGCTCTCGCTGCCCAGGCGCGAGTTCCAGGCCATTCGGGACGGCTCGCCCGCGCTGCAGCAGCACCTCGCCGAGTTCCTCGCGCTGCCGCTCCAGCGGCAGAACGAGCGCGGCGAGGCCGAGATCGCCATGTCGGCCGGTCACCAGGGCGAGTACGAGCTGCCCGGCGCCTTCGTGGACTACGAGCTGAAGCCCCGTGAGTACGAGCTGAGCGTCGCGCAGACGGTCCTGAAGGTGCACAGCCGGGTCGCCGACCTCTACAACCAGCCGATGAACCAGACCGAGCACCAGCTGCGGCTGACCATCGAGGCGCTGCGCGAGCGCCAGGAGTACGAGCTGGTCAACAACCCCGAGTTCGGCCTGCTCAACAACGCGGACTTCTCGCAGCGGATCCAGACCCACTCGGGCCCGCCCACCCCGGACGACCTCGACGAGCTGCTGAGCCGTCGCCGTGACCCGGACTACCTGCTCGCCCACCCGCGCGCCATCGCGGCGATCGGCCGTGAGCTGAACGCCCGTGGGCTCTACCCCCACCACGTCGACCTCGGCGGGCAGCAGGTGCCGGCGTGGCGCGGGGTGCCGATCCTGCCGTGCAGCAAGATCCCGATCACCAAGGAGAACACCAGCTCGATCCTGGTGATCCGGACCGGCGAGGACAACCAGGGCGTCATCGGCCTGCACCAGACCGGCATCCCGGACGAGTACCAGCCGAGCCTGTCGGTGCGGTTCATGGGCATCAGCGAGAAGGCGATCATCTCGTACCTGGTCAGCGCCTACTACTCGGCCGCGATCCTGGTGCCGGACGCGGTCGGTGTCCTGGAGAACGTCGAGATCGCGCACGGCCGCCACTGAACAACGGCCCGATCGGGCGCGGCGCGGCCGTAACCGGCCCACCGCAAGATCGTTTCATCTGACGTCGGACGGCCCGCCCCCCGAGGCGGGCCGTTCGATGTCGCCCCTCCCGGTGCCGACCGAGCCCTCCGGCCGGCCGGGCACCCGGCCGGGGGCGGCCCCTCCGGACGAGACCGGATCCCCCTGGCGGGTGGTCTCCCGACGACGTGAAAGGTGCATGGACTCCATGCCGCAGCCCCAGCAGCCAAGACGGATACCGGTGGACGGGCAGTCGTGACCGCAGACCTGATCGTCGTGAACGGTGGTCCCTACGGGCGCCGGGTCCGGCTGGCCGGTGCCGCCGCCGCAACGGCCGCGCTCTGCGCACTGCTGAGCGGCGCGGCCGGCGCGCGCTCGCCCGAACACCACGGCGGGGGCGAGCCGCACGGGCCGGTGGTCGAGACCTGTGTCCGCACCGGGACGGACGTCTCGGTGGAGGTCGGCCGCGGGGGAGTGGACGTCGAGGTGGACGTCGACGTGGAGGTGGGCGTCACGGTCGACCTCTCCGGAGTGCTGCACCGCCCCGGGCCGCGGCCGAAGCCCGGCCACCCGCCGTGGCATCACCACCACCCGTGCCCGAGCCCCACCCCGACACCCAAGCCGTCCCCGACACCGACACCGACACCGACCCCGACCCCGACGCCCACGCGGACGCCGACCGCCACTCCGACACCCACGCCGACCCCGACGCCGACCCCGACGCCGGAACCGAAGCCCACCCCGACGCCGACTCCGACGCCGACCCCCGCGCCGGTGCAGCCGCCGCCGGCCCCGACGCCGAGGCCCACCCCGCCGCCCGCGTCGACCAGGCCCGCGCCGAAGCCCACGCCGAAGCCCACCGCGGCCCCGGCCGTCCCGCCGCCGGCGCCCGCCCCCGAGCCGCCCTCGCCGTCCGCCGTGCCGAGCCCGGCGCCGGTCGTCCCGGTACAGCCGCAGCCGGTGGTCAAGCCGGTCCGGCTGCCGCTCGCCCCGCCGGTGCCGGCCCCGGAACGCCACCACGGCAGCCCTCCCACCCGGACGATGCTGCTGGTCACCGTGCCCGCCGTGCTCGCGGCCGCGGCCCTGCGCCCGCGCGGCCGGTCCGGCCGAGGCGGCTCCGGCCGCTCCTAGCGCCGGCCCGCCCGAGGCGTTCCACCCGGGCCGATCGCGTACCGCGGGCGGCCCGTCCCAGGCCTTTCCACCCGGCCCGGCCGCGTCCTGACACCGGCCGGGCCCGATCAGAGACACCCGAGCTCAAGAAGGGAGTTCCCATGTCCGAGTGGTTGGCGCTGGCCATCGCCATGTCGGCGGCCTGCGCCGTCGTGGTGGCGGTGGTGCTGCTGAGGCACCGCCGGGTCAGCGAGGAGGAGGACACCGACGAGACACCCGACGTCATCGAGTACATGACGATGATGATCGGCGTGGTCTACGCGATCGTGCTCGGCCTGGCCATCGCCGGCGTCTGGGAGGCGCGCGGCGCCGCCCAGGACGACGTGTCGCGCGAGGCGCAGTCGCTGCACGAGGTGAGCGAGCGTGCCCAGATCTACCCGGTCGAGTTCCGCGACAAGGTCCGGGCCGATGTGGACGCCTACGTTTCCTACGTCGTCGACGTCGAGTGGGCGTACATGCGCGAGCACGGCGAGATCTCCGACCGGGGCACCGAGCTGCTGGACAAGCTGCGCACCGACGTCGCCACCCGCACCCCGGCCACCGATCTGGAGGCCCAGGCCTACCAGCCGATCATGGACCGGATCAGTACCGTCGACGACGCCCGCAACGCGCGCGGCCAGAACGCCGGTCCGACCATGCCGGGGGTGGTCTGGTTCGGCCTGATCGTCGGCGCCGTGGTGACCGTCGGCATGGTGTTCGCACTCCAGATCCGGCGTTCCACAAGGGAGTTGCTGCTCGCGGGGGCGTTCAGCGCGCTGATCGCCTTCCTGCTCTTCCTGATCTGGGACTTCGACGACCCGTTCGGCCGGAGCGTCTCGGTGACGACCCAGACGTTCACCGATCTGTTCCCCACACTGGGTGGCGGTCAGGACTGACCGTCCGACACGGCCGGCACCCTTCGATAATCTGATCGAGCCGTCGGGGGTCGGTCCCGTCGGACGCATCGAGAGGATCGTCAGTCGTGACCTACCCGCCGCCCCAGCAAGGCGAGCCGTTTCCGCCCCGACGCCCCCGGGTGGCCTGGTGGTGGCTCCCCGAGAAGGAGCGCCGCCGCCGCCGCAAGCAACGCGAGGACTGGCGGGCGTACCAGCGGCAGAAGGGCAGGAAGAAGGACCGGGACTGCTCGGACGCCTGCGACTGCTGCGACCTCGGGGACCCCTGCCTGATCGCGCTGGTCCCGGTGATGATGGCCGCGGGCCTGCGGTTCGCCCTGGCCGGGGGGCGCGGGTCGCGCGGCGCCGCCGCCGATCCGGCGGCGCCCGCCCCGCGGGGCTTCGCGGCGGGTGTGCTGTACGGGGCGGTGCGCCACTACCGGAGCGAGATCAGCCCCGGGCGTCCGGCCTGCTGCCCGTACACGCCGTCCTGCTCGACCTACGCCGTGCAGGCGCTGCACCGGCACGGCGCCGTCCGCGGGGCGCGGCTGACGGTCGGCCGGCTGCTCCGCTGCCGCCCGGGCGCGGTGCGCCGCGGCGGGGCGGACCCGGTGCCGGGCCGCTGAGACCGTCACGGCAGGCAGGCAGGCAGGCAGGCAGGCAGGCAGGCAGGCAGGCGGAACGGCGCGGTGGCCGCGCGGATCACTCCGATCCGCGCGGCCCCCGCGTGCTGACGGTCAATCAGCGCAGGCTGTCGTTGATCGCGTTGAGCAGGGTGCCGGAGGCGTCGTCGTTCTCCAGCGAGAAGGCGAACATCCCGGCCAGGCCCTTGCTCTTGGTGTAGGCCCCGCGCGCCTGGATGGCCTGCGGGGTGTCACCCGTCCAGAAGTTGGTGCCGTCGTAGACCCAGGAGGTCTCGGTCACCGGGTCCCAGTGGGTGTTGGCCGCCGTCGGGTTGAGTTCCTTCCAGGCGGCCAGGCCGGCCTCGGCGCTCAGCGGCTTGGCCGGGGTCGGACCGGTCGCGCTCTGGTACAGACCGAAGGTGGAGCCGGCCGGTACGCCCGTCCATCCGCGCCAGTAGAAGGGGATGCCCAGCACCAGCTTGTTGGTCGGGAACCCGCCCACGATGCCGTACTCCGGCAGGCCGGTGGTGTACGCGGCGAGGGTGGTGTCCACGTTGTACTTGCGGGTGCCCGGGGTGATCGGCGTGGTCGGGTCGGCCGGGCTGTCGTGCAGCGGGTCCTGGTGGTTCGTCGGGCCCTTGGCGTCCCAGGCGCCGTGCATGTCGTAGGTCATGACGTCGGCGTAGTCCAGGTAGGCGCCGATCTTGTCGGTCTCCAGCTGGGCGATCTTGTCCTGGCCGCTGGGCAGCGCCGCCGTCAGCAGGAACCGCTTGCCCTGGGCGTTGCCGAGGGCGTCCAGCTGGGTGCGGAACTCCTTCAGCAGCAGCGTGAAGTTCTGCTTGTCGGCGGCGGAGTAGTGGTTGCCGGTGTGGCCGCCGGCCGAACCCGGGTACTCCCAGTCGAGGTCGACGCCGTCGAAGAGGCCGGCCGCCGAGGCCTGCCCGCCCGAGGCGTCACCGGCGACACCGGTCGGCAGGTTCCCCTTCAGGAACATGTCGACGCAGGAGGAGACGAAGGCCTTGCGCGAGGCGTCGGTCGCGGCCGCGTCCGAGAAGTACTTGGAGTACGTCCAGCCGCCGATCGAGATGGTGAAGCGCAGGTTCGGGTACTTGGCCTTCAGCTGGCGCAGCTGGTTGAAGTTGCCCTTGAGCGGCTGCTCCCAGGTGTCGGCGCTGCCGTCGACGCTGGCCGCGCCGTTGTAGTCGGCCTGGTAGTCGGCGTACGCGTCCCCGGCGCCGTCGCCGGCGTTGGGGTTGGACTCGTTGGCCGAGTCGGAGGCCTTCACGGCCTGGAAGCAGGTGTGCGTGGTCGGGTGGATGTTGGCGAAGGCGTAGGTGATGACGTCCAGCTTGCCCGCCGCACCACTGGTGTCGACGTTCTTCGCGTGGTACGCGTTCTCGTAGACGCCCCACTGGTCGAAGTAGGCCGAGCGGAACGGGCTCGCGGCCGGGGCGGCGGCGGTGGTGGTGGCGACCCGCGCGGACTGGGCGGAGCCGTGGCTGCCCGAGTAGGCCTGGACGGTGAAGGCGTAGCCGGTGCTGGGCAGCAGCGAGCTGACGGCCACCGAGGTGCCCATCGAGGTCGCCACCAACTGGCTGCCCGCGTAGACCTTGTAGGAGACCGGGCCGTCACCGCTGGTCAGGGTGGAGGGCTGCCAGCTGAGCACCACGGCGTTGTGGGTGACCTTGCCGACGGTGACCCCGCCGGGCGTGGTGACCTTGCCGTCCCCGGCCGGGCCGGTGCCGGTCGCGGTGGCCGTCGCGGTGGGGCTGTTCGTCGCCGTCGGGCTGTTGGTAGCGGTGGGGCTGTTGGTCGCGGTCGGGCTGTTCGTGGCGGTCGGGCTGCTGGTCGCCGTCGGGCTGCTGGTGGCCGTCGGGCTGGTGCTCGCGGTCGGGCTGGTGCTGCTGGTCGGCCCGGCCGGGCCGGTCAGGCTGAGGTCGTCCGCGCGGTAGGTGCCGGTGCCGTACCAGCCGTGCGTGAACACCGTCACCGAGGTGGTGGCGGCGCCGGTGGTGAAGGTGGAGCTCAGCTGCGTCCAGCCGGTCGCGTTGGGCGCCCAGGTCGAGGAGTTGACACCGGTCCCGGTCGCGCCCAGGTAGACGTAGCTGCCCTGGACCCAACCCGACAGCGTGTACTGGGTGTTGGGCAGGACGGTGACGGTCTGCTGGCACTGCGCGGTGTCGGAGGCCGAAGCGGCCCCACTGAGCGCGTAACTGCCGCTGTGCACCGGCGTGGTGACGACGGATCCGTTGACACAGGTCCAGCCCGCCAGGGAGCCGGTCTCCAGACCGGCGTTGGTCAGCAGGTTGACGGGCGCGGCCGAGGCCGTGTTCAGCGAGAGCGTGAGCGCGGCGGTGCCGGTGGTGAGCGTGGCGGCCAGGGCCAGTGCGGTGGCCCGCCGGCGTGGTGCGGCGGCCCGGCGCTCGGCAGGGCGCGCGGGCGTGACTCGGTCGTGCATGCGATGTCCTCCGGATGAGTGGGGGTTCCGGCGGTGCGATGGCCCGGGCGGGCCGAAGGGAGCCGGGCCGAGCGCGGTGGGGGCGCGCGGCCGGGGTGACACATGCTGCGGAACGACGCGTCGACACGGCCGGACCACTGGCCCGTACGCATCAACGACATCACAGATTGGACTGGACCAATATTCGCCGTCAAGGGTGTCCGCCCGCTGGACGGTTCGGGAGCGCCCCGCCGGTACGGTGGCGTACGGAGCAGCCCCGCCGAACGGAGGACGAGCCATGGACAGCCAGGACTGGGACGACCGCTACGCCGCGAGCGAGCTGGTCTGGGGCGCCGAGCCCAATCGCCGGGTGGTCGGCGAGCTGACCGGCCTCACCCCCGCCCGTGCCCTGGACCTCGCCGCCGGTGAGGGACGGAACAGCATCTGGCTGGCCCGTCAGGGCTGGCGGGTGACCGGTCTCGACTACTCCGCCGTCGCCCTCGAACGGGCCGAGCGGCTCACCGCGGACCTGCCCGACGAGGTCGCCGACCGGCTCACCTGGCGCCACGGCGACGCCCGCACCTTCCCGCTCCCGCCCGAGGGGTACGACCTGGTCCTGGTGGCCTACCTCCAGCTCCCCGCCGACGCCCGCCGGACGGCGCTGCGCCGGGCCGCCGCCGCGCTCGCCCCCGGCGCCACCCTGCTGGTGGTCGGCCATGACACCACCAATCTCACCGAGGGGGTCGGCGGCCCGCGGGATCCGCGCGTCCTCTTCACGCCGGACGACGTGCTCGCCGACCTCGCCGGGGCCGGGCTGCGGACCGTCCGGGCGGAGCGGGTCCACCGGCCGGTGGCCGCCGAGGCCGGGCACCGCGGCGCCGCGGGGGAGGGGCGGGACGCGGCGGTCGACGCCCTGGTGCGGCTGGAGCGGCCCGGTCCGGTCGGATAGGTCGTCTCCCAGTACGTGCGGACGGACGGCACCTGGACCGGCTCGCCCGACTCGCTGGGCGGGCCGGTCGCTCTGGAGGGCGTCTCGGTGGTGACCGGCCGCGACGGCCGGATGACGGTGGCGAGCCGCAACGGCGGCGCCGGGGTCGGTCCGGTCTCCCGGACCGCGCCCGACCGCGGGTTCGCCGCCGGCTGGTCCGACCTCGGCCAGGTGATCATCGGTGCGCCGACCGTGACGCTGGACGCCGCCGGCCGGGAGGTCGTCCTCGCGCTCGGCCGGGACGCCTGCCTCTACGCCGCCCGGCAGACCGCGGCCGGGGCGGACAGCCCCTTCGGCGCCTGGCGGCGGGCCGGGAACTGACAGGTGGACCCGCCCGCCCGCCGTCACGCACGTGGCGCCGGGAGTCCGCACGCGGCACCGCGTCCCGCGTGCGGAACCGGCACCGCGCGGCGCTCGGGCCGGGGGAGCGGCCGGCGTCGATCGCCGCTCCGTGTCCGGACGATGTGGTGTTGATCGTGGGAGCGGGGTACGGGGACTACCAGGGACGACCATGTGTGCCGGGAATCTCTACAGTGTTGTAGATTCAAGGCGCAGGGTGGAGCAACGGAGGAGGACGCGATGAGCGTTTCGCTGGCCAAGGGGCAGAAGCTGAGCCTGGAGAAGCCGGGCGGAGGGCAGCTGGGCGTGGTGCGGATGGGCCTCGGCTGGCGGGCCGCCCAGAAGAAGGGGTTCTTCGCCAAGCTGCTGGCCTCGCAAGAGATCGACCTGGACGCCTCCGCCGTCCTGTTCGCCGCCGGCAAGCCGGTCGACGTGGTCTTCTTCCAGCACCTCACCAGCAACGACGGTTCGGTGCGGCACAGCGGTGACAATCTGACCGGCGGCGCCGGGGACGCCACCGACGACGAGTCGATCACGGTGGACCTCACCCGGGTGCCGGCCGAGGTCGACCAGATCCTCTTCACCGTCAACTCCTTCACCGGGCAGACCTTCCAGGAGGTCGAGAACGCCTTCTGTCGGCTGGTCGACGAGCAGACCGGCGCCGAACTCGCCCGCTACACCCTCACCGGCGGCGGCCCGTACACCGCCCAGATCATGGCGAAGGTGCAGCGCTCGGCGGGTGGCTGGCAGATGGCCGCGATCGGCCAGCCCGCGAGCGGGCGCACCTTCCAGGACCTGATGCCGGAGCTTGCCAGGCACCTCTGACCGGACGGTGGGCGGCGCGGGCCCCGACGGGTCCGGCGCCGCCCGCCGCCCGTGACCGGCCCTCGGCCGGCCCGCCGACGACAGACGTGCGAGAGCACCCTGCCTCCCGCCCGTGTGCGGGTCGCCGTCGCTTCCAGAACCGGGTCGTTGCGACGGGATCGGGCACGCTCCGGCCGCGCGTGCGTACGCGGAGGCCCGCAGTCGCCTTGTCGCCCTGGCGGGCGCGGCGTCGCGCGGCCGAAATCGCACCACCCGGCCGGACGCTCCTCGCATCGGGTCCGCGCCTGACACCACGTCCGCGCTTTGACTCGGAATCCGGTCGTCCGGCATGCGCGACCGTGAACCGTCCTCGGAGCGCCGGAAGAGCGAGGCGCCCGCCGGGTCTGCCGGCGGGCTCCCCGGTGAGAGCCGGGATGCTGGAGGGACACGAGCCCGGACTGGTCGAAGTCGCTTCCCCGCTCCCGGACGATTCCGATCAGCTGGTCCCAGGCGCCCGTCAGTAGCAGGACGCCTACGAGAACCAGCATGCCGCCACCCAGTCTCATGACCAAGAGGTAATGCCGCTTCACCCAGCCGAACGCCCCCCTCCTGATACTTGCAGAACAGCACGCTGGTGCTCCTGGAAGAAGTATCCGAACGACCCGAACAACGCTCCTGTGGAAACGAATACGATCGTGAATCCCGAAGCGAAGAGGGCGGCGCCCAGCAGGACTCGACCTTTCTTTCGGCCGTCCACGTCGGCGAGATCTGCGGCTGAGAATCCGGTGACGTAGGACAAGTGGCCGGGGACAAGGGGGATGGTCCGGCTCCCGTCGAAAGCCGACACGAATCGCGCGGTCTCACTCACGGCGTCACCACGATCACGGCACAGCGCGCCCCTTGTCGGCAGCCGGGTGACGAGACCGGCGCGTGGGAGCGCCGAATCGGAGTGCGGCACATGAGACGGAGCCTCTCACGTGCGTGGACCGAGCTTGACTGCGGGGCCAACCGTGTCGGGCCGGGGCCGGCCCGGCGGCAGGTACCCGGTCCATCGGCTCCTGGGGACCGCGGTGTCGTCCGCGCGGTAGCGGTACACGTACTCCTTCCTCCGGTGGCCGGCTACGAGCGCGAGGCCGCGATGACCGAGGCGATCGGAGGAGCGCCGGCCGAAGTGGCCGAAGGGTCGCTTCCCCCCATCGCGCCGGCCCCGTCACGGACGAAGCGGCCTCTGGCGCCGCTGTGGGTCGAGGCCTCACAGCGGCAATGAACGAGCGCTCTCGTGGAAGTGACGACCCCCCACCGCCGGTAGCGGTTTCCAGGGCTCCTTCGTTGTGTCCGTGCCCGTCACTCCGTGGACACACCAGGTCTACTCAGTCCCTCCGGTAACCTGACTAACCTTCAACGAAGTTTCACGATATGTCGATTACATACCATCCAGAAAGGGACACAGTGGGCAAAACAATGGCGAGGGTCCTCATACCCTCCCTGCTCGGCGCCCTGTTGGCTCCCCTGTCACCAGGGTCGGCAGCCGCGGCCACGGCGCCGTCCGTGTGGGTGGAGAGCGGCTACGACCACGTCTTCTCGTCCTCGACCGCCCCCGGGCGCGCCACCCAGCGGGTCGACCTGTTCGCCGCCCGCAACGAGACCCAGGCCGCCCAGATCGCGGTGCGCGGCGGCGACCAGCTGACCGGCCTCCACCTGGTCCCCGGCGACCTGGCCGGTCCGGGCGGGGCCACCATCCCGGCCTCGCGGATCACCGTGAACCGGGAGTACAACCACCCGAACGTCGGCAAGAAGACCGAGGCGGGCAACGACCACCAGGAGCCCCCGGACGGCGGGTCGAGCTACTACGACGCGCTGGTCGAGAACACCCCGTACAGCCTCGCCGCCAACACCACCCAGCCGTACTACTACAGCGTCGCGGTGCCGACCGGGCAGGCCCCCGGGGTCTACACCGGGCGTGCCACCGTGCAGAGTTCGGCCGGCGCGGTGGACGTCCCGGTCTCGGTGACGGTGTACGACGCGACGGTTCCGCCGGCCAACCGGTCGACGTTCCGGATGAACAACTGGTTCACCTCGGTCGGTTGGGACTACAACTGGACCGAGGCCTCGATCCCCGCGCAGTACACCAAGAGCGACGGCTCGGGCGCGCCGGTCAAGGCCTTCGACGAGGACTGGTGGAAGGTCATCACCAACTTCGCCGCCGACCACGCCAAGCACCGCAACAACGTCGTCTACGCCGACTTCCAGGCCCTGTCCATCCCGGACACCACGTCGGACGCCAACGGCAATCTGACCTTCAGCTGGAAGAACTTCGACCGCTTCCTGCAGATCTTCCAGGACGCCGGCGCCCTGCAGTACATCTACACCCCTACCCTCCTGGAGGGCAGCAGCCACCTGGAGGCCCTCGTCCCGGACGGCCGGGGCGGTGTCCAGAAGGAGCTGAAGCCGGCCGGTACGGACCCGTCGGGTACGGACCCGGCCGGCACGTACCTGGACACGGTGTTCACGGCGCTGAAGGACCACCTCGACACCAAGTGCCTGGACGCGGGGCCGACCTGTGCCCCGGGGCGGCGCTGGAGCGACGTCTTCTACATGAGCGCCGTCGACGAGCCCGATCCCGCCGACACCACCCAGACCCAGAACGCGGTGTGGCTCTACGAGCACTACAAGTCCGCCTTCCCGGCCGGCCTGAGCAACGAGTCCCGCCAGAGCCCGGTTCCCGGCATCGACGGCTCGCTCAGCACGGTGACCTCCATCGGCGGGCCGCAGTACGACCAGAACATGGCGTACTACCAGAACCTCCGCCTCTCCGGGAAGGACTTCTGGCTCTACTACTGCAACAACCCCACCGACAAGCACCTCAACCGCTACATCAGCTACCCGCTGTCCGACTCCCGGCTGACGCCGTGGATGGTGGCGTCCGCGGGCGGCAACGGCTTCCTGCACTGGGGCTGGAACATCTGGACCGACCCGTACAACAACTACGCCCCCCTCGACACCTTCGACGGCTGGATGGACGGTGACTACTACCTCGTCCGTCCCAACAAGGCCACCTACGGCGTCTACGACAGCGTCCGCAGCGAGGCCCTGCTCGCCGGCATCCAGGACTACGAGCTGCTGCACCAGCTCTCCGCCACCAAGCCGGTGCTGGCCCGCGCGCTCATCGGCTCGCTGATCAGCGGCACCACCAACTTCTCCACCTCCGGCGCGGCGGCCGACCAGCGGCACAGGCAGATCCTCGACGCGCTCGCCTCCCCCGCCCCGGACGCGGTCTTCCCGTTCGGCGACGACTTCGGCGCGGACAAGGACGCCTCCTGGCGCACCGTCGGCGGCTCCTGGTCGGCGGCCGGGGACGGCGGGTACGTGCAGGCCGACGCCAACATCGGCTGGGACGTGGTCGCGGGGCTGACCGGGCGCGCGTACCAGGACGTCTCGGCCTCCGTCGACGTCCGGATCACCGGGGTCAGGCCCGACGGCGGCGACACCAACTGGGCGGGCATGGTGGTCCGCAACCAGAACCCGACCGAGTCGCAGACCGGTTACCTGGTCGCGCTGCGCGACAACGGCGAGGCGTTCGTCAACCGCAGCGGCGTCCTCCTGGGGTCGGCCAACGTTCCGGGCTACACCCCGGGCCAGACGGTCAGCCTGCGGGTGTCCGCCCAGGGCGGCACGATCAAGGTCTACGCCGGGGCCGTCCAGCTGCTCACCGTGACCGACCAGGGCTACCCGGTCGGCGGCTTCGGCCTCGCCACCGGCGGGGCGTCCGCCCGCTTCGAGCACGTGCGGCTCAACCCGGGCACCGACCCGGCGGAGAACGCCGCCGTCGCCACCTCCAGCACGTACGAGGGCGACGGCTGGAGCACGGCCGCGCTGACCGACGGGCGCCGGGGCCTGGCCACCGGCACCAACGGCTGGAGCAGCAACACCGACGTGAACGCGGACCACAGCGAGTGGGCGCAGCTGGACCTCGGCTCGACCAGGCGGATCAGCCGGGTGGACCTCCACCCGCGCGCCGACGGTCCGGCCGCCGGCAAGGGCTTCCCGGTGGACTTCACCGTCCAGGTCTCCGCGGACGGCTCCACCTGGTCGACCGTCGCCGACCGCAAGAACTACCCGAAGCCGTCGGACGCCTCCGTCCAGACCTTCCCGTTCCAGCCCGCCGACGTGCGCTACGTCCGGGTGACGGGGACCAGGCTCGGCACCGACCCGAACGGCCAGTACCGGATGCAGCTCGCCGAGATCGAGGCGGCGGGCACCGACCTGGCGGTCAACCGGCCGGTCCAGGCGTCGAGTTCGGCGGGTCCCTACAGCTGGCGGCCGGCCGCGGTCAACGACGGCGTCGCGAACTCCACCCTCGACCACTCGATGGGCTGGAGCAGCGCCCGCTCCGCCGGGCCGGTCGCGAACGAGTGGGTCACGGTGGACCTCCAGGGCCCCAGCCTGATCAGCCGGGTGAGCCTGACCCCGCGCACCGACGGTGCCAACACCGGCCTGGGCTTCCCGGTGGACTACACCGTCCAGGTCTCGGCGGACGGCTCCACCTGGTCGACCGTCGCCACCCGGACGGGCACCCCGCGCCCCGGCGCGGCGCCGCAGGTCCTCACCTTCGCTCCGACCACGGCCCGGTACGTGAAGGTCACCGGCACCCGGCTGAGCGCCGACCAGTTCGGCGACTACTACCTTCAGCTCGGTGAACTCGGCGTCAGCTGACCCGGACCGCTCTCGGGCCCCGGGCGGAATGGCGGTTTCCAGGGGGCGTCGCACCACGTGGCCGGTTTGATCAGGCCGCGAGCAGTTCACGCAGGCGCTCGGCCGGGGTCTCCCGGCCGAGCGTTCTGCGTGGGCGGCCGTTGAGTTCGGCGGCGACGGTGGCGAGGTGTCCTGGGCCCCGCGTCCGCCTGCCCGGCGGGTGCCCGCGGTGCGGGCGTCCGCGCCCCGTCGTGGCGCGCGGACCGGGGCCGAGGTGCGCGGGTGAGGGCGCGGCGGACCTGGACCGACCGGGTGCCGGATCCGCCGCGCCGCGCGCGGTCAGCGCGCCGAGGGTGACGGGGAGAGGGCCGCCGAGGGGGTGGGCGAGGCGCTCCCGGCGGCGGCGTCCGTCGGGGTCGCGGTCGGGGTACCGGTCGGGGTCGGGCAGCCGGGCGCGGTGGGCGTGGCGGTGGCGGTGGCGGTGGCGGTCGCCGAGGCGGAGGCCGTAGGGCTCGCGCCGTCGGTGGGCGTCGCCGTCGCGGTGGGAGTGGCGCAGGCGGTGGGCGTGCCGCTGGGCGTGCCCGTCGGGGTGGCCGTCGCGGTACCGGTCGGGGCCGCGGTGGGCGTCCCGGTCGGGGTGGCGCTCGGGCTGGTGGTGGCCGACGGCGACGGCGAGGAGGTGGCCGTGGGCGCCGTCGTCGCGGGGCGGCTCGGCGTACCCGTCGGCGGCTGTGTGGGGGTGGTGGTCGGCGCTCCGGTCGGTGTGCCGGTCGGCGTCTCCGCGGGCGCGGGCGCCGAGGGGCTGGTCGCCGGTGCGGGCGCGGTGGTCGCGGGCGCGGTGGTCGCCGGCGTGGTGCCCGCCGGCGTGGGCACGGTCGTCGGCGGGGCCGCGAACGGGGACGCCGCGGTGGCGGGGGCCGGCCGGTCCGGGGTGGTGGTCGCGGTGCCGGTGCCGAAGTGGGACATCCAGTTCTTGACGGTCCGCAGGTACTCGCCCGAGTTGTTGTAGCCGAGGATCGCCCGGTCCAGCTGCGCCGGGTCGGCGAGGTCGCGCCCGCCCGCGCAGAGGTAGCGGCCGGCCGACTCGGCGGCGTCGAAGATGTTGTTGGGGTCGGCCTGGCCGTCGCCGTTGCCGTCGACTCCCCAGTACGCCCAGGTGGAGGGGATGAACTGCATCGGCCCGACGGCCCGGTCCCAGAGCCGGTCACCGTCGTACCGGCCGCCGTCGGTGTCGGATATCGCGGCGAAGCCGTTGCCGTTGAGCGCCGGGCCGAGGATCGGCCGGTAGGTCGTCCCGGCGGCGTCCACCCCGCCCCGGTTGGCCTGGCCGGACTCGACCTCGCCGATCGCGGCCAGCAGCTGCCAGGGCAGGTGGCAGGCGGGCGAGCGCAGGGCCAGCGCGGTCTCGGCCTTGCGGTAGGCGGCGAAGACCGTCGCCGGCAGGGCCGGCCCGGTCCGGAACGGTCCGGCGGACGGGTCGCCCGGCAGGGTCGTGGGCGGTTGCGGCAGCGGGACGGCGCCCCCGCCGTCCACCGGAACGGGGGACCCGCCCGGGAGCGTCGGCAGGGCGGTCCCGTCGGGCGCGGTGGTGGGCAGCGCGGCGGTGGAGACGACGACGGCCGCGGTCGGGTCGATCACCGGCGGTACCGGCTCGGCGGCCGCGACGGCGGAGAGCCCGAGGCCCGTCACCTGAGAGCCGGTCAGGGCCGCCAGCGCGGTGAACGCGGCCGCCGTCCCGGTCATCCGCTTGCCCAGCCGTATCCGGCGGCCCGCCTGCTGCCCGCTGTCGAACCGTGCCTTCATGCCCTGTCCTCCCCGTCACCGTCCGGACCCTCGGGGAACGGACGGGCTGTCACCATCGTGCCTGCCAATCCATGACAGTTCGTCGTACCGCAACGATTAGTATCACGACGGTCCGACCGGGCCCGGGTGAGCAGCGGCTGTCCCGGGCCCCACGGTCCGGTGAACGGGCAGGTGGGCGGTGGGCCCGTGGAGCGACACGCGCGGGGCCGGCCGCCCGGCCGGGGGCGACAGCGGTGCTCAGAGCTCGACGAGTTGCCCGTCCTCGGCGACGGCCGCGCCCGCCGCCGCCATCGCCCGGGCCAGGGCCGCGGCGCCGGGGGAACCCGGGTGGGCCAGCGGGTTGGTGTTGTTGAGGTGGGTGTAGAGGTAGCGCGGTCCGGGGTGCCGGGCCAGGTGGGCCAGCGAGTCCCGGACCGCCAGGTGGCCCATGCCGCGTGAGGTGCGCGCGCCGCCGGTGCCCTCGGCGAGTTCGTCGTCGGTCGCGAAGGTGCCGTCGAGGATCACCACGGCCGCGTCGGCCACCGCCCGGTCGAGTTCGGGCGTCCAGGCGGCCAGACCGGGCGCGTACACCGCGCTCGCCCGGCTCCCGGCGGCGGTGAACTGGTAGCCGGTCACCCAGTCCGACCGGTCCTCCCAGCCCTCGCCGGGCAGGTCGGCGGCGTACCGGGGTCGCTTGCCGCCGAGCGCCAGCGGCTCGGCGCGCAGTCCGCCGGCCAGGTCGACCGCGGTGCCGGGCACCACGCTCTGCCAGCGGGCCTTGGTGTAGGGCGCGAGCAGCGGGCCGACCGGGAAGGCGGCGTGCAGCGCGGCGCGGACCGGCTCGGTGGCGTGCACGCTCAGCCCGGCGGCCTCCCGCAGGGTCAGCAGGCCGAGCGTGTGGTCGAGCTCGCCGCTGGTCAGCAGGACACCGCGCAGGGGAGTGTCGCGGGTGCCCTCGGCCGGGGCGAGCTCGGGCGCGGCCAGCAGTTGGCCGCGCAGGTCGGGCGAGGCGTTGACCAGGTACCAGGCGGCGCCGTCCGCGCTGACCGCCAGACCGTCCTGACTGCGGGCGGTGCCGGTGCGGCGGGCGGTGGAGCAGCCCGCGCAGCCGCAGTTCCACTGGGGCAGTCCGCCGCCGGCGGCCGTGCCGAGGATCCGGATCTTCAGTGCGTCCTCCGGGGTGCGGGGGCCGGGGAGGTCGCCGGGGCCGGCCCGATGACCAGGTGGTGGTCGGGGGAGAGGCGGCAGGCCGGGTCGGTCGCCGCCGGGTCCCCGGTGAACTGGAACGCCTGGCAGCGGCAGCCGCCGTGGTCCACCTCTCGCAGCGCGCAGCCGCGGCAGGGCTCCGGCATCCAGTCGGTGCCCCGGTAGCGGTTGAACAGGGGCGAGTCGTGCCAGCTCGCCGCGAGGCCGTCGGTCACCGCGTTGGGCAGCGGCGGACCGGGCAGCTGTGCGGCGGCCAGGCAGGGCAGTACGTCGCCGGTGGGCGCCACCACCAGTTGCCGCCTGCCCCAGCCGTCCATACAGGGCTTCACGGTGCCGCCGTGGTGGTCGGCCGCGACGTGCACGATCTCGATCCGCCCGCCGTGCCGCTCCCGGGCGGCGGCCACGTCCAGTTCGGCCCGGCGGACCTGCGCCTCACTCGGGGCGAGGTGGGCCCGGTTGCGCCAGGCCCAGCCGTAGAACTGGGTGTGCGCCAGCTCGACCCGGTCGGCGCCCAGCGCCACCGCCAGGTCGGCGAGGGCCCCGAGGCGGGCCAGATTGCCCCGGTGCAGCACCACGTTGACGGTCAGCGGCAGCCCCGCGCCGGTCAGCAGCCCCGCCGCGGCGAGCTTGCGCTCGTGCGCGGCCAGGCCGGCCACGGCGTCCGCGCGGCGCAGATCGGCGTCCTGGACGGAGAGCTGGACGTGGTCCAGGCCCGCCTCGGCCAGGGCGTCGACGCGCGGCCCGTCCAGCGGGATGCCGCTGGTGACCAGATTGGTGTAGAGGCCGAGGTCGTGCGCGTGGGCGACGATCCGGGCCAGATCGCGGCGCAGCAGCGGCTCGCCGCCGGTGAGGTGCACCTGGAGGACGCCGAGCCCGCGGGCCTGGTCGAGTACGCGGAGCCACTGGTCGGTGTCCAGTTCGTCGCGGTAGCGGGCGAGTTCGACCGGATTGGCGCAGTAGGTGCACTGCAGCGGGCAGCGGTAAGTGAGTTCGGCGATCAGGCCGAACGGCGCCGGTGACCGGACGGCGGCGCCCGGCAGCCCGGCGGCCGGGCGGGACAGTGCGGCCGAGCCGGATCCGTCCAGGGTCAGCAGCCGGCGTTCGACGAGGTCGGCGAGCAGGTCGCGGACCTGCGCCCCGTCCACCCCGTCGTACTCCGCGGCGAGCCCGGCGGTGATCAGGCCGGTGTCGCGCCGGCCGTCGCAGTGGCGCAGCACGGCGGCGGCGGTGTCGTTGAGCAGCAGGACACCCTCGGGGTACAGCAGGGCGGCGCGGTCGCGGACCGGGTCGTGCACCAGCCGCACCCCGCGCCGCAGCCCGGGCACCTCGACGGCCGGTGTGGTCGTCACCGGTCGGCCCCGTAGTCGACGGCGTCCAGCATGGCGCGCAGCACCTCGCACTTGAAGGCCAGCGCGTCGAGTGCGGCCTGCTGCTGGTGGGCGGTGACGCAGTGGTCCAGCACGAGCTCCAGGGTGCGGGCGCTGTCCTTGCGGGCGGTGGGGATGCGGTGCTCGAAGTACGCGTACCCCGCCGGGTCGATCCAGTCGTAGTGGGTGCGCCAGGCGGTGACCCGGTCGGCCATGTGATCGGGCGAGAACATCTCGGTGAGGGCGGCCGCCACGCCCTCCGTCCACGGCCTGGTCTGGCAGAAGTGCAGATAGCCGTCGACGGCGAAGCGGACGCCGCGGGTGACGTGCCGCTGGTCGGTGACCTCCGCGCGGTCCAGGCCGACCGCGTCGGCGAGCACCAGCCAGTCGGCCAACCCGCCCTCGGTCAACCCGCTCTCGGCCGGCCGGCCCTCGGCGGGCCCGCCCGGTCGCTCCGGGGCCGGTCCGTCCTGGTAGGCGAGCCGGTCCACCCAGGCCCGACGGACCTCCGGCAGCGGGCAGTTGGCGATGATCGCGGCGTTCTTGCGGGTCAGGCACAGCTGGTAGTACCAGCGGTTGGCGACCCAGCGCCGCAACTCCGGTGGCGTGCAGCCACCGGAGTGCAGGCGCAGATGGAACGGGTGGGTGTCCCAGTACCGTTCCCGCAGGTCGTACAGCCTGGCCGCGAACCGCTCGCGGGTCAGCGGTTGAGCCACTGGGCGGCCCGTCCGGCGTAGGCGGTGACCTCGGCGCCGGTGCGGTGGCACTCGACCGCCGGCGCGGACCAGGCGGGCCTCGTGACGGCGCCGGCCGGGCGCCCGGACGGCACCGCGGTGGGGGTGGGCGGGGGAGTGGCGGTGCGGTTCATCGGGATTCCTCCTCGGGGACGGGGCGGGTGGGAGGAGCGCACGGGCCCGGTGGGCCGCGCGGCTCCGTGGGTCAGGACGCTACGAGCCGCCGGGCCCGGCCGCCGGTCCAACCCGCGCGATGCGCGGACAATCGCGCTCGAACGGGTGACGGGCCGGGGCCGGGGGTTTGGGTGGTCGCGGTACGGGCGGCGGTCAGGAAGCGGCGCGGCCGAAGGCCACCAGGTGTCCGTCCTTGGTGCCGACGAACACCCGCCCGCCGTCCGTGGCGGGGACGGCGAACCTGCTCACCGTGCCGAGCGCGAAGCTGCGGCGCAGCTTGAGCGTGCCGTTGACCGGCAGCGGGTCGTACACCCGCAGCTCGCCGTTCTGCCCGCCGGGACCGGTGCCGGAGTAGACGGTCCAGACCAGCGCCGAGCCGGAGGCCGTCCCGTTGGAGGTCACCACGGGCGAGCCGGAGGCGTAGCCGAAGCCCTCGGCGCTGGTGCCCGCGCTGGTCAGCTGGGGGTTTCCGGCGCTGTTCACCGAGTACTTGAGCGCGCGCAGCGAGCCGTAGTTCTCGACCAGGTAGACGTAGCCGCCGTCGCCGCCCCAGACCCCCGGGTGGCCCCAGACGCCCTTGAACGGGCCTGTCGTGCCGACCGCGCCGTCGGTGCCGTTCGGGCCCTGGCCCATGCCGCCCAGGTGGTCGCGGTCCAGCAGGAAGATCCGGCCGTCCTTGCCGACCTGCACCAGCAGGTGCGGGTGGGCGGTCGTGCCGAAGCCGGACGGCAGGGCGGCCGGCCCGCCGGAGCCGAGGTCCACGTCGCCGTGGTCCATGTCCCGGTTGTTGGTCGGGCTGAAGAAGTCCTTCGGGGCGAGGCTGCCGTCGGCGTTCACGCCCAACCGGACGACGGACTCGGCGAAGTGGCCCTGCGGTTTGTCGCCGGGGCCCTTGGGCGGGGAGGAGCCCGTGCCCGCGCCGTTGCCGGTGGCCAGGATGATCCGCCCGGCGCCGTCCGAGACCAGACCGCCGCCGCTCATCCAGACGCCCGCGTTCTGCGAGGCGGAACCGGACTCGGTGGACCAGAGCGTCAGTTTGCGGGTGCCGGTGTGGACGCCCGCGACGACGCCGACGTACGTCCCGACGCCGCAGTCCGAGGCGAAGCCGAAGTACACCGCGCCGTCCAGCAGCAGCAGCCCGGCGCGCTGCGCCGAGGTGACCGGGTCGAAGGCGACCCCGGGACTGTTCACCGGCGCGCCCTGGACGGTGACCGGCCAGCCGCCGCGCGAGGCGCCCGAGGCGATGTCCAGCGCGTGCGCCGAGAAGTGGGCGCCGCCCTCGTTGGACTTCGCCACCAGGTAGACGGTGCCGCTCGCCTTGTCGTACACGGGTGTCGAGGTGATGCCGGTACCGGGGGAGAGGCAGGCGGTGGAGGACGGGACGGGCGTGCCGAGCGCGCGCTGCCACAGGATCCGGCCGTCGGTCGCGCTGATGCCGTAGACGTGGTTGGTCTCGGTGACGACCACCACGGTCGAACCGGCGACCAGCGGCTGGGCCAGCACGGCGCCGTCGACGGCGGTGGACCAGCGCCGGCCGAAGTTCGAGCCGGAGACCTGCGTGGGGCCCAGGCCGGGCTCGGCCGCGTCCCAGCCGGTGCGCAGACTGTTCACCGAGACGGTGGGGTTGTCGGCGCGCGCGGCCGGTGCGGTGGCCAGCGAGCCGGCCAGGGCCGGGGCGAGCAGGGCCAGCCCGCCCAGGAACGCGGTACCGGTGCGGAACACCGGTGTTCGGCGCGCCGCCGGGCGGGCCGCCGGCGCGCTGCGCGGGCCGCCCGGGGGTCGGGGTGGGTGGAGTCGGCTCATACGGTCCGCCTTGGCTGTCGGGGAGTACGGGTACGGCGCCGTGGCGTCATTCTGTGAACGCCCGTGCCGTGCCCGCATCCGCCCGCCGCCCCGACCCCGGTGCCGTTCACGCCCCGGAGGGAACCGGCTGCGCCGCCCGGCGTCTCCCCGGCGGCCCTCCGGCGCCGCCGCGACGCTCCGGGGGCGGACTCCCCGGACCGGACGGACCCGGGCCGTCGCGGGCTCGGCGGCCCCCGGCCGGCACCGGGGGCCGCGCGGGTGGTCAGGCCGTCCGGGCGGCCCGCCGGCCGCGCGCGAACGCCTCGCCGCCGGACCGGTGGTCGGCCTCCCGCGCCGCGGTGCACCGCTCCCGTTTCGAGAGTTGCCGGGGGGAGGTCTGCGCCTCGGTCCCGGGCGCCAGGACGAGCAGGGGGCCAGGACGGTCGCGGCGGCCATGCGGCGGATCCTCACGGGGTGCGGCTCTCTCCTCCGGGACGGCCCGGCGCTCCGGCGCTCCGGAGCCGGCGGGAGCGTTCGGCTCCGGGCGCGCATCCCGGCAGCGCCGGCACCGCGGCGTCGGGGGCCTACTTGCCGGCGGTCGTCATGGAGGTGACCGCCTCCGCCAGGCCGGCGCGGTAGAGGCCCAGCCGCGGGTTCAGGACGTGGACGCCGCTGGTGAGCGGGAAGTTCTGGGTGTTGGCGAGGGGCATGTCGGTGCCGTCCTGGTCGGCCAGCACGTTGAGTTCGTCGATGCCGGGAGCCGTGCCGGTGGTGGCGCCGCTCGGGTCGAGGTCGATCACCGCGTAGGCGCTCCGGCCCGCCGAGACGGGGAACCGCGCGGTGCCGCTCGCGAGCACCGGCTTGATGTTCCGGCTCCGGTCACGGGACGTGGCGTTGCCCAGGTCGACGCCGGGGGAGGAGCTCAGGCTGCAGGCGTCGGCGCCGGTGTTGCGCACCTCGATCACCCACTGGTGGGGCGCCCCGGAGCGGGCGGTCACGTGGATCGAGAGGTTCGTGATGTCGCACGGGTGGGCGGCGGCCGTGCCGGCACCCCCGCCGTCGGACCGGGTGCCGCCCGACGGGCTCGCGGCGGGCGGTGTCTGCGCGGCGGGGCGTGAGGCCGCCGCCGTGGTCGGCGCGCCCGCCGCGGGGGCGCCGGTGGTCGGTCCGGCGGCCGTGGTGGGGGCGGGGGCGGGCGTGCCGCCGGCCGAGTCGGCGTTGTCGGGCCCGCAGGCGGTCAACGCGAGCCCCGCCCCGACGAGGAGGGCGGCGGAGGCGAGCAGCTGGCGAGGGTGGCGGACGGACACGGTGGCTCCCCGAGGGCGGTGCGTGCTGACGACGTGGACACCTCACAGGACGATCGGTCGACGGCGTTCGGTGGCACCGCCGGCGTCACAGTCGTCAGGACACGATGGGGATGGAACCGTGACATTCGGTCGGGTGCGGTGCAGTTGACACGGCGTAACCCTGGACGCACCGCGCCCACTCCCTTGCGCCGCCGTCACCGTCATCGCCGCCGCCCGTCCGTGCCGGGGAGCCACCGCGGCCCCGCCGGAGGGCGCTCGGGCACCCTCCGGCGGGCCCGGCCCCGGTTCGGTCCTCAACCCCCCTACGGAGGAGGGGGATCGGACTCAGCCGGTGAGCGACTTGGCCAGCACCATCGCCAGCGCGCCCTCGGCGATCACCTCGGCCGGGGCGTTGACCTCGTTGTCCGGACCGCGGTCCTTGACCACCGCGACGGAGTAGGAGCGGCCGCCGGCCAGGAAGAGGACCTCCGGGAAGGTGCCGTCCTTGCGCTGGGTCAGCACCGCGTCCTGGCCGACCCCCGGCAGCGGGGTGACCTGGAGCTTTCCGTTCTGCCGGGCGGCGGCCAGGGCGTTCGGGTCCACCTCGTGGATGGCGACGTACGAGTCGCGGGAGCCCCAGGTGCAGCCCCACGGTGTGCTGCCGTCGCTCGCCTTGTCGAGGTGGGTGCCCCGGAACGGGCCGGCGGTGCCCACCGCGGCGATGACCTGGGGCGAGGTCAGCAGGGTGCAGGCGTCGGCAGGACGGTGGGCGGCCGCCCCGGTGGGCTGTCCGGCGGCGGTGGGAGCCGGCGCGGAGGCGGTCGGCACGGAGCCGGTCGGCGCGGTGGCTCCGGTGGGTGTCGGGGCGGTGGACGTCGGGGCAGCGGGCGTCGAGGTGCCGGGCGCGGTGGGCGGGGGCGCCGCCGTCGCCCCGCCGCCGGAGGACGAACAGCCGGCCACGGCCGCGGCCGCGAGGGCCACCGCGGGCAGCCAGAGCTTTCGACGGCCGTACGGAACGGATGGGTTGAGCTTCACGGGAACCCCCTCGGCCGGCGCCCGCCACGCTGGCGGGCTGCGCTGTGCACGGGATCCTAGTAGCCGGCCGTGGCCGGTATCTCCCGTTTCTGTGACGGGAGTTGCGCGGTCTCGTCACGAGCGTGGCCCGGCGCGCCCGGGGGGTCGGACAGGCGGTCCGGGGTGCGGGGGTAGTGCGCGCACGTGCGGACCGGCTCCGGGCGGCGCCCGTGGCAGGAGGGCCTGACCAGGTCCGATGGGCGAAGGTCCTTTACCAGTACGGGGTGTTCGGTGTCGAGCTCTCCCCCATCAGCTCCCCGGACGGGTGATGTTCTGGTGAAAGTGGTCATGCCAGGAACGGCGGCCCGGCATCCTTGGGCCGGTGACCAGGAGGATCCCGCAGCCGGCGGAGTCCCGCGACCAGGCGGATGGAGGCCCAGACGGTGAGCACGAACCTGCCGGAGACCGTGGCGGAGGGGCCGGTGGTCCTCCCGGCGCCGCCTCGTGTGGTGGACGACCTGGCCCGTGACCTGACCCATGCCGCGGCTGCCGTCCGGGCGGTCTCGCGGGCCGGGCGCAGCGGCGGTGACGTCGCCGTCGCCGCGTACACCGCCGTGGTGTGCACCGGCCGTTCGGCGGCCCGGGCCCTGGAGGAGGCCGCCGCCTGGTGCCGTCAGGCGCCCGAGGCCGAGGTGCACTCGTTGGCCTGGGCCCGGGTGCCCGGGCATCGTGACGACGTCTACGAGTACCGCGTCACCCTGGCCGTGAGCTTTCCCGACCACGAGACGGGGGAGCACAGCGGCGACACCCATCACGCCCCGCGCTGAGGGCGGGCTAGGATCGCGCTCATGGATCATGGGGAGACGCACGGGACGCAGGCGACGACCGAGAAGGGCGAACTCTCCACCGGGGCGGCCGCGGCCGCCACCGTCCTGGCGGCGCTGGGTGCCGTGGCGGTCCTGCTGGCCGTCTTCCACTGGCTGGGCTGGACGGCCCCCGGCATCGGCTGGCTGCTCGCCAAGGGCGCCGTCAAACTCTGTGCGGGCGGGGTGGTCGGTCTGGTCGGCGCACTCGCGTGGCTCCGCCAACGGCGTTCGGGGAAGCACTAGTTCGAGGCCCCTGGCGCGACGCCCGGCCGGTCGGGAACGGCTGCGGCCGGGCCCGGCCGGGCCCGGTCCTCCGGGCAGGCGGGCGGTCAGGGCACCAGGACGAGCCGCCCGCGCAGGCCGCCGCGAGCCAGTCGGCGGTGCGCGTCGGCGGCCCGCGCCAACGGGTGGGTCGCGGCCACCCGCAGGGTCAGCCGCCCGGCGGCGGCGAGGGCGGACAGGCCGGCGAGCGCCGGGCCGTCGGCGGCGATCCAGACGGTGGACACCCGGATGCCGCGCAGGCCCGGCGGCGCGCCGCCGGTCACGGTGACGAAGGCCCCCCGGTTGCGGACCGCGCCGAGCGCGACCACCCCGAGCAGCGCGGCGTCCAGCGCGCCGTCCACCCCGCCCGGGACGAGCGCCCGGACGGCGGCGGCCGGATCGGCGGCGCCGCGCGGCACGAACCGGTCGGCGCCCAGCCCGCGGACCAGGGCCTCGTCGGCCTCGCCGGCCATCGCCACGACCCGCAGACCGCGCAGGGCGGCGAGTTCGACGGCGAAGCCGCCCACCCCGCCGGCCGCGCCGGTCACCAGCAGCGTGGCGCCGGCCGGCAGGTCGAGCAGCTCCAGGGCCTGGAGGGCGGTCAGCCCGTTCAGCGGCAGCGTCGCGGCCTCGACCGCCGGCACCCCCGTCGGGGCCGGGGCCAGCGCCGAGGCGTCCAGCACCACGTACTCGGCGTAGGTGCCGAGCGGGACGTCCAGGCGGTCCCGCAGGCCGATCACCTGGTCACCCGGGCCGAAGCCGGACACCCCCGCGCCCACCCGGTCGACCGCGCCGGCCACGTCCCAGCCCAGGCCGGTCACCTCGCGCGGGGCCATCAGCCCGGCCGCCACCAGGGCGCCGGACCGGGTCACCGCGTCCACCGGATTGACCCCGGCGGCCGCGACCCGGACCAGCACCTGGCCCGGGCCGACCTCGGGCACCGGCACGTCCACCAGCTCCAGGGCTTCGGGACCGGCATGGCTGCGAACGACGACGGCACGCACACTGCACTCCTTCGGGAGGGACGGCGGAGTCGGCGGGCCCGGGGCCACCGGTCTTGCCAACGAGTCCCACGCTAGGGAGAGTTGCTCTCCGACGGGAAGCACGCACCGCGAAGTGCGTACCGCACCGGGAGGAGAGTCCGTGGCCACCACCACCGCCGCTCAGCGCCGCTCGGCCGAGCGTGCGCGCTTCGACGCCTATCTCGCCCAGTGCCCGGCCCGGCAGTTGCTCGACCGGATCGGTGACAAGTGGGTCAGCCTGCTGGTCAACGCCCTGGCCGACGGCCCGCAGCGCTACGGCGAGTTGCGCCGCCGACTGGCCGGGGTGAGCGAGAAGATGCTCACCCAGACCCTGCGCGCCCTGGAGCGGGACGGCCTGCTCACCCGTAGCGTCACCCCCTCGGTGCCCGTCCGGGTCGACTACGCGCTGACTCCGCTGGGGGCGGGCCTGCTGCCGTTGATGCGGGCGATCAAGGACTGGGCCGAGGACAACATGCCCGAGGTGCTGGCCGCCCGGGAGGCCCACGACAGCCGCGAGGCCAGGGGGTCCGACGAGACCCACGAGACCCACGAGGGCCAGGAGGCACGGGGGTCCGGGAGGTCCACCGGGCCGGCCGGCCACGGACTCGTGCTGTAGCCGTCGACGAGCGGCGGTGACCAGCGCAGTCGGCCCACGGCGCTAGCGGGGCGGCGACTCGTCGGCGAGCCGGTTGCTGCGGTCGATCTCCGGCATGTGGGTCTCGGCCCAGACCCGCAGGGCGGAGAGCGGTCCTTCGAGGGACAGGCCGAGCTCGGTGAGCCGGTAGTGAACGGCGGGCGGCACGGTGGGTTCCACGCGGCGCGCGACCAGACCGTCGCGGACCAGGCTCTGCAAGGTGACGGACAGCATTTTCTGTGAGATGCCCGCCATGCGGCGTCGCAGGTCCGCGAAACGGATCTCGTTCGGAGCCTCCTCGGCCAGTACCTTCACCGCCATCGACGTCCACTTGGTGCCGATGCGGTCGAGCAACTGGCGGGTCGGGCAGCACGGATCCAGCAGATCGCCCCGCTCGCCGCGCCGCTGATCGGGTTCGTCGGGCCTCGATGTGGTCACTCGGGGCTCACCACCTGAAGGGAAAGTGCCGTCTTGGACGGACCAGGATAGTTCCCTAGCGTGACCTGGTCACCATTCCTCACCACCACCTGGAGCCTCTCCATGCCCGAGCTGCGGCGCGTCCCCGTCAACGGTGTCGAACTGAACGTCGCTCTCGTCGGATCGGGCCCGGCCGTACTGCTGCTGCACGGTTTTCCGCACACCTGGGAGCTGTGGACGGACGTCATGGCCGACCTGTCCGACCGCTACCGCGTCATCGCGCCGGACCTGCGCGGGTTCGGCGCGAGCGGCCGGGCCGCCACCGGGTACGACGCGGGCACCCTGGCCGAGGACGCCGCGGCGCTTTTCGCCGCGCTCGGCGTGTCCTCGGCCGCGGTGGTGGGCATGGACGCGGGTGCCGCGCCGGCCTTCCTCCTCGCCCTGCGTCGCCCCGGTCTCGTCCGGCGCCTGGTCGTCATGGAATCCCTCCTGGGCAGGCTGCCCGGCGCCGAGGACTTCCTCGCCGACGGGCCGCCGTGGTGGTTCGGCTTCCATGCCGCCGCACCCGGCCTTGCCGAGACCGTGCTGGAGGGTCACGAGGCCGCCTACGTCGACTGGTTCCTGCGCGCCGGCACACTCGGCGACGGGGTGCGCCCCGTCCTCCGGGACGCCTTCGTCCGCGCGTACACCGGCCGACAGGCGTTGAGCCGCGCGTTCTCGTACTACCGGGCGCTGCCCGAGAGCGCGGCACAGATCGAGCAGGCGGTCGCCACTGCCCGCCTGACGGTGCCGACGATGGCGGTGGGCGCCCGGCCCGTCGGTGCCGCGCTGGAACGCCAGCTCCGCCCGATCGCCGACAACCTCACCGGACACGTCATCGAGGACTGCGGCCACATCATCCCGCTGCACCGCCCGCGCGCCCTGCTCGCGCTGCTGCGTCCCTTCCTGGCCGGCGAGGACGCGAAAGCGGCGTGACCGGGTCCGGGGGCCGACGTCAGACCCTAGGGCTGTCGGCCGGGCTGACGGACCGCCGGATCCGGGGTCGCGGCCGCCACCGGCATCCCGCCCCGGGCCTCGTCCGGTGTCGTGCGCAGGGCTTCGTCGAGGCGCGCCGCGAGGGTGTCCCAGGGGCGGCACTCCACCACCGGGAGGTCATGCCGCCGGGCCTGCTCCGCGAGCCAGCGCGAGTACCGGGCACCGACCTCCGCCCGTCGCACCTGAGCGCCGCACCCGGGCTCGCGGGCGGCGTAGTTGGCGGTGATCCGGGCCGCGTCCGGTTCGTGCAGGAACACCGCCCGGACGCGCCGCCCCGCCGCCCGGCCCGCCTCGACGGCCCGGGCGGCGGCGGCCGGGGTGAGGTAGTCGCCCTCGACGACCGAGGGCACATCCACCGTCAACCGGTTGCGGACGACACCGAGCACGGCGGGCTCAAGGGCCCGCGCGGTGGCGATCTGCAGTTCCAACTCCCGCTCGGCAGAGAGGCTTTCGGTTTCGACCGGGTCGTCGAAGTGGTGCAGCCCGGGGTGCTGGGCGGCTGTGGTGATCTCCTGGACGGCGCTGACCACGTCGTCGAACTCCACCACGAACGCGCCCGACCCGCCGGCCAGCCGTGCGGCGGCCCGGCTCTTCCCGATGCCCGAAGCCCCGCCGATCAGCACGATGTCCCACCGCATGGTCGCCATGGGCGGACGGTACCGCGCGCAAGGGGAGGGGGTCACCCGCATTCGGTCGGGCCGCCGCAGGGGGCGGTCAGCTGCGGTTCTCGTGGGCGGAGACGTTGCCGGTGACGCCCTTCAGCAAGGGGTCGAGACGGCCGGTCAGCCCCTGGTACTCGCTCTGCCGGCCGTCGGACCACTGGCCCAGGCCCACCACCATCGCGCGTCCGGCGGCGGTGAACGCCTGGACCATCCCGCTGTCGGGGGCCAGGGTGGGCAGCCCGGAACCGGGCGGCGGGGCCTGGGCGCCCACCTCGTAGTCGTCGAAGGCCATGGCCAGCTCGGTGACCAGGTGAACGGTGTCGGTGCTCTCCCGCATGGTGAAGACCGACAGGTTGAACTGGTTGTTCCGGTCGTCCTTGTAGAGCGCGACCTGGTGGCTGACACAGCCCTGGCTCCTCCTGATCATCGAGATCAGGCGCGGGCCGACGGAGTCGGGGAGGGTGCAGGATTCCAGGGTCCTGGCGGCCACCTTGGTGTAGACCGCACCCGAGTCCGCCTTCACCTCGGCGGGGAAGGCCTGGTCCAAGGGCACGGCCGGGCGGGCCCCGGCGGTCGCGGAGGGCTGGGTCGGGGCCGCCGCGGCCCGGTTCGTGGCGCCGGCCGGGTTCGTGGCGCTTGCCGGGGCCGCCGCGGCGGGCGTGCCGGCCGAGTCGTCCTCGGCCGGCTCGATGGTCTGCATCGCGCCGAACGCCACCGCTGCCGCGGCGAGCGCCAGGGCCAGGTTGCGCGGCCAGACCGGCTTCGCGGGCTCGGGTCGGTCCTGGCCGGGGAGGTTGTCGCTGGTGTTCACCCCGGTACCGTAGTGATCATCGCTATCGAACCGGCGATGGAATGATCACAGCTTCATCACCGAGCACCCTCGGGGCCTCCCGGTTCCGTGGGGATACGCCGGTCGCACGGCGGCCGGACCGTCCGCCGGTTACGCTCACCGGGGATCGACCGCCCGGTCGAGCCGAAGGGGGCGGGGGCCACCGTGGACTGGGGAACGCTCGTGGGCACCGCGCTCGGTGCGGTGCTGGGTATCGGATCGACCCTCGCCGTCGACCGTGCGCGGGCGCGCCGCGAGAGCGACATCCGGGGCGAGCAGCTCCGGCGTCAGGTGTACGGCGAGTACCTCGTCGCCCTCTCCCGGACCCGGAGCCTGCTGCGTGACATCGCGCACGACGTCCGGGAGCCCCCGGAGGAACGGGCCCGGCGGGCGCGCGACTCGGTGCGCGAGGGCGGCGCGTACGAGCTCCGCCACCAACTGCGGCTCTGCGCGCCGACCGAGGTCCTGACGCTCGTCGACCAGGTGCACGCGGCGCTGCGCGAACTCCGGGAGCAGGTGCTGAACGGTGCCGTCTCCCAGGACGGGCCGTACCGGGCCGCGCGGGCGACGTACGAGACCGCCGCGGCGGCCCTGCGCGAGGCGATGAGGCGTGATCTGGAGGTCGCCCCCGACCGGAGCTGAGCCACCGCCGGCCCGTCTTCCGCCGCTCGCCGCTCCGGCCGCCGTCCACTAGCGTGGGGCAGATGACGGGGAGCGAGCACACCGTGCTGATCGTCCTTCGGGGCAACAGCGGATCCGGGAAGTCGAGCATCGCGGCCGCGCTGCGCGACCGGTACGGGCGAGGGCTGGCGCTGGTCGGCCAGGACAATCTGCGCCGGACCGTGCTGCGGGAGCGGGACGCGGACGGCGCGGCCGCGATCGGCCTGGTCGACACCGTCGCCCGCTACGCCCTCGACCACGGTTTCCACGTCGTGGTCGAAGGCATCCTCTCCGCCGCGCGCTACGGCCCGATGCTCGGCCGGCTGGCCGCGGACCACCGCGGCCGCACCCGGCTGTACTACCTCGACGTCGACCTGGCGGAGACCCTGCGGCGCCACGCCGGGCGGACGCAGTCCGCCGAGTTCGGCTCCGAGGAGATGACCGACTGGTACGTCGGGGGCGACCTGCTGCCCGGGGGCGCGGAGCGGGTCCTCGGCCAGGACAGCACCCTGGAGCAGAGCGTGGCCCGGATCCTCGACGACACCGGGCTGACGCCCCCGGGGTGGCGGCCGGCTCCCTGAGCGCCCGCCGGCGGCGCGCGGGGGAGGGTGGCCCGGCGCTCGACGCGTCCCGTCGGGGTCCGCCGCTCCGGGACCGGCCGGAGCCGTCGTCCGTGCTCAGCGAGGGCTGAGCAGGCAGAACTCGTTGCCCTCCGGGTCGACCAGGATCCGCCAGGAGATCGCGGACTGGTCGATGCCGGGGTCGGCGGCCCCCAGGGCGCGCAGTCGGGCGTCCTCCGCCGCCAGGTCGTCACCGGGGTAGGGGGCGATGTCGAGGTGGACGCGGTTCCACCCGCTCTTGACGTCCGGGGTGCGCACGAACTCCAGGTAGGGGCCGACGCCTTGGGCGGAGCGCAGCGAGGCGTGGTCGTCGGCGACCTCGTGCACCGTCCAGTCGGTCGCCTCGCCCCAGAACCGGGCCAGCGCGCGCGGGTCGGCGCAGTCGACCACCACCGCGGCGACCGGCCCGGTGTCCCGGTAGACGGGGCGGGGCTCCAGGACGCAGAACTCGTTGCCCTCCGGGTCGGCCATGACCGTCCAGGGGACATCGCCCTGGCCCACGTCGGCGAGTGTCGCGCCGAGGCCCCGCAGGCGCGCGACCAGCTCCGCCTGGTGGGCCGCCGAGGTGGTGGCCAGGTCGAGGTGCACCCGGTTCTTCACCGTCTTGGGTTCGGGGCGGGTGATGATGTCGACGCAGACGGCCGCCGGGTCGGGGTAGGCGAAGCCCACGGGTTCGAGGTTCGTCACGCCGGGGCCCTCGCTGTCGAGGCCCCAGCCGAGCGCCTCCGCCCAGAACCGGCCGAGCGCGGAGTCGTCCTGGGCCTTCATGTTGATCTGCACGAGTCGTGTTGCCATGCCGCAGATCCTAGGACCGGGCCCGGCGCCAGGAGTGCGCGGTCGGCCCGCGCGGTCGGGCCTCGCCGAGCGGGGCGGCCGTCCCCACGATCAGTCGCCGGCGGGCGGCCGTGGGTGGTCCAGGCGGTGCTGCCAGGTGGTCAGCAGGCTCTCCAGGGCGTCCGACTCCGCCGGGGTGAGCAGGTCCAGCAGGCGGTGTTCGTTGTGCAGGTGGGCGGTGAAGGCCTCGTCGATCAGCCGGCGGCCGGCCGGGGTGAGCGCGACGACGCGTGCGCGACCGTCCGCGTCAGCGCGGCGGCGGGTGACCAGCCCGGCGCGTTCCAGGCGGTCGATCCGCTTGGTCATGGCCCCGGTGGTGACCATCGTGTGGGCGGCGAGCTCACCGGGGGCCCGTTCGAACGGCGCGCCGGCCCGGCGCAGCGCGGCGAGGACGTCGAACTCGCCCTCGCCCAGGCCGTAGCGGCCGTAGACCAGGCCGAGTTCGTCGGTGAGGCGGGCGGCGAGGCGGTGCAGCCGGCCGATCACCGCCTGCGGCGAGACGTCGAGGTCGGGCCGCTCCCGGCGCCATTCGGCCTGGATGGCGGCCACGTGGTCAGGGGTGCCGGGCGGGGGGCCGACCGGTTCGCGCTGCTGCTCCATGACACCATCCTAGCCGGATAGCTTCCTGGGAAGCTATATTGCTTCCATGGAAGCCAATCTGCGATGGGTGCTGCTGACCGCCGTCGCGCCGGTCGCCTGGGGCGCCAACTACTACGTCACCCGCGCGTTCCTCCCGGCGGACCTCCCGCTCTGGGGCGCTGCCCTGCGGGCCCTGCCGGCCGGGCTGATCCTGCTGGCCCTGTGCCGCCGGCGGCCGCGCGGTGCCTGGTGGTGGCGCTCGGCGGTGCTCGGACTGCTCAACACGGGCGTCTTCTTCGCCCTGCTCTACGTCGCCTCGCAGCTGCTGGCCACCAGCGTCGCGGCGACCGTCATGGCCGCCTCCCCGCTGGCGATGATGCTGATCGCCTGGGCCCTGGCCGCCGAGCGGCCCGCCCGCGCTCACCTGGCCGGCGCGCTGCTGGGCCTGGGCGGGGTCGGGCTGCTGGTCCTCACCCGGACGGGTCCGGTGAGCCTGCCCGGGCTGGCCGCCTCGGTGACCGCCATGCTGGTCTCGTCCTGCGGCTACGTGCTCGCCGGACGATGGCGTGACGGCGCGGACGTCCTGGCCTCGACCTCCTGGCAGTTGATCGCCGGCGGACTCGTGCTGCTCCCGGCGGCGGCGATC
This sequence comes from Kitasatospora sp. NPDC059327, assembly GCF_042752535.1. NCBI lineage: Bacteria > Bacillati > Actinomycetota > Actinomycetes > Kitasatosporales > Streptomycetaceae > Kitasatospora > Kitasatospora sp. NPDC059327. The sequence goes on from NZ_JBHYYB010000049.1 coordinate 38,522, forward strand.
GCCGAGGGGGCACCGCCCGCACCCACCCTGCCGGAGCTGCTCGCCCTCGGCTACGTCACGGTGGTGGCCACCGCGCTGGCGTTCTGCGCGTGGTTCGCCGGACTGCGGCACCTGCCGGCGGGCACGGTCGGGCTGATCGGGCTGCTCAACCCGCTGACCGGTGTCCTGCTCGGCACGGCGGTGGCGGGGGAGGAGCTGGGGCCGTCGCAGGTGGTGGGCCTGCTGCTGGTACCGGCGGGCGTGGTCCTCGGGCGGCCGCGCACCGCGGGGCGGCGGGCGGCGGCCCACCGGGCGGGCGCGGTCGAACAGGTGGCGGCGGGTCGGTTGGGGCGGGGTGGTCGGCCCGGGCCGACGGGTGGGCCCGGGTCGGTGGGTCGGTGCGGGTCGGGGGGTCGGTCCGGTTCGGGCGGTCGGTGCGGGTCGGGCGGGAAAACCGGGTGACCCGCGCGGTGCCGGCTCCCTAGACTCGCCCCGCAGTCGCACGCCGCCGCAAGTCCGTGGGGTGGCGTGCCCCGTGACGAGTGAGGGAGGACCGGTCGTGCGCTACCGCACCGCTGTTGTCGTTCCCTCGTCGCGCTACGAGGTGATCCTGGTGTCCTCGCGCGTCCGGTGCCCGCTGCGCGGCCGGCACCGGAAGTCCGCGACGAACGTCTGAACCGCCGCTCCACCCGGCCCCGCTGACGGGCTCCCGGGTGGGCGGCGTGCGCGGCCGGACGCCCTCCGGCCGGCCACGGCCGTCGTCGCCGCAATCGCGCCGCCACCCTGCGGAACACTGCGAAAGGCACCGGGCCATGCGCACCGACCTCGCCGGCACGACCACGACCGGCACCACGACGACCGGCACGACCACGACGACCGCCACCACGACGAGCGGCGCGGCCACCGCGGCCATCGCCGCCGTGCGCAACCTGGGCATCCTCGCCCACGTGGACGCGGGCAAGACCACCGTCACCGAGCGGATCCTCTACCGCACCGGAGCCACCCACAAGCGGGGCGAGGTCCACGACGGCACCACCGTCACCGACTTCGACCCCCAGGAACGCGACCGGGGCATCACGATCTTCGCCGCGGCGGTCAGCTGCGCCTGGGACGGCCACCGGATCAACCTGATCGACACCCCCGGCCACGTGGACTTCGCCGACGAGGTGGAGCGCTCGCTGCGGGTGCTCGACGGGGCGGTGGCGGTGTTCGACGCCGTGGCGGGCGTCGAGCCGCAGAGCGAATCGGTGTGGCGCCAGGCCGACCGGCACGGCGTGCCGCGGATCGCGTTCGTCAACAAGCTCGACCGCGCCGGCGCCGACCTGGACACGGCGGTCGCCTCCATCCGGGACCGTCTGCACCCGGCCCCGCTGGTCGTCCAACTGCCCATCGGGCGGGAGGACGGCTTCACCGGCGTGGTCGACCTGCTGCGGATGCGCGCGCTCACCTGGGCGGACCGGCCGGGCCCGGACGCCTACCGGGAGGGTCCCGTCCCCGAGGAGCTGCGGGCGGAGGCCGAGCACCGCCGTCGCCTGCTCGACGAGGCGGTGGCCGGGCTCCACCCCGGCGCGCTGGAGGAGTACTGCGACCGCGCGGCACTCTCCACCGACACGCTGGCCGCCGCGCTGCGCGACCTCGGCGGCGCCGGCCAGTTCGCCCATCTGGTGCTCGACGTGGCGCCGCTGGAGGCCGACGACGCCCGGGCGGCTGAGGGGTTCGTGTTCCGCTCCACCGTCACCGGCGGGCGGGTGCCGAAGGAGTACGTCCAGGCGGTCGAGGCCGGCTGCCGGGACGCGCTCACCGAGGGCCCGCTGGGCGGTCACCCCGTCACCGGGGTGCTCGTCACGCTGACCGACGGGGCCACCCACCCCAAGGACTCCTCGGACCTGGCGTTCCGCACCGCCGGGCGCCAGGCCCTGCGCCAGGCGCTGCGGGCCTGCCACCCGCTGCTCCTGGAGCCGGTCGCCGACGTGACCGTTCAGGTGCCCGAGGACGCGGTCGGCGGCGTGCTCGGCGACCTGGCGGCCCGCCGCGGCCGGGTCCAGGGTGCGCAGGACCGGACCGGTGCGGCGGCCGTGACGGCGACGGTGCGGGCGGTCGTGCCGCTGGCGGAGCTGTTCGGCTACGCGACCGGGCTGCGCAGCCGCACCCAGGGCCGGGGCACCTTCACCCTCCGGCCCGCCGGCTACGCCCCGGCGCCGCGGTAGGCGCCCACCGGCCGGGCCCGCCCGCACCGGGTCGGGCGGGCCCGGCCGGTGCGTCCGTCGTCGGTGCCACCGACACGGGGGCGTCCGTCAGAGGCGCGTCCGTGGGCCGGCGCTCGGCGGGGCGGCCGCCCCGGCGGACCGCCCCTGACCTGCGCGTCCTTCCCGGCCGCGACGGTGCGACGGGCTACCGTGGCCGGGCGGCCGCACCCCGGCCGCGGCGGGTACGACGGACGGACGGCCATGCAGTTCGACGACCAGGGGGACCTCGACACCTCGCAGGTGGACGACCGGCGCGGGAGGCCGGGCGGCAGGATCGCCGTCGGCGGCGGCGCGGCGGGCCTGCTGGTCGCCCTGGTCGCGGTGCTCCTCGGCGTCGACCCGAGCCTGCTCGGTCTCTCCGACGGGGGCGGCGCGGGCGCCGGTGCGCGGCCGAGCACCGCCGGCGAGGTCCAGCAGGTCTGCCGCAGCGGGGCGGACGCCAACCGTCGCCAGGACTGCCGGATCGTGGCCGTCACCAACAGTCTCCAGGAGTACTGGCGGGGCGAACTGCCCCGGCACGGCACGCCCTACCGGCCCGCCGAGACCGTCCTGTTCACCGACCGGGTCTCCACCGCCTGCGGCGCGGCGACCTCCGCCGTCGGCCCGTTCTACTGTCCGGGTGATCGGCAGGCCTACTTCGACCTGGGCTTCTTCGACGAGCTCTCCACCCGGTTCGGCGCCCGCGGCGGCCCCTTCGCGGAGGCGTACGTGGTGGCCCACGAGTACGGGCACCACATCCAGAACCTCACCGGCACGATGGAGAAGGTCGGCCGGGACCGGCAGGGCCGGAACAGCGCCTCCGTGAAGCTCGAACTCCAGGCGGACTGTTACGCCGGCGTCTGGGCCCACCACGCCACCACCACCCCGCAGGCCTCCACCGGCCGGCCGCTGATCAGCTCCCTCACCGACCAGGACATCGCCCAGGGGCTGGACGCGGCGGCCGCCGTCGGCGACGACCGGATCCAGCAGCAGGCCACCGGCCGGATCGACCCGGAGAGCTGGACGCACGGCTCCTCCGAGCAGCGCGAGGCCTGGTTCACCACCGGCTACCGTACGGGCGCCGTGACCAGCTGCGACACCTTCACCACCGCTGCGCGCTGACCCTCCCGGGCCCCGGGGCGGCCCCGGACCCGCCCCGGACCGGCCTTGGCCGCCGTGCACCCGACACCGAGCCAGCCCCACGCCGGCCCCCACGTCGCCGCGGACACCGCCGCGACCCGGGACGGGGGCGCCCGTCCGTCGCCCGCCACACCCTGTCATCCGTCAGGGACCGCTGCCGCCGCACCGCTCCTACGCTGCTGATCACCGGCCGGATCAGTCGTCCCCGGACCAGCCACAGCAGAGGGAGAACCACCATGCGCAGGATCCTGCACGCCGCCGCCGCGCTCGCCCTGGCGACCGCCGCCGTCACCACCCTGGGCGCCACCGGCGCCCAGGCGGCCGACAGCTGGGACGGCTGTCCGTCCGGGGCGGTCTGCGTCTACGGCGAGGGCGCCCCCACCTCCACCCCGCCGACCGACGTGTTCTACAGCTACGGTGCCCACAACCTGTCGAACAAGAGCGGCTGGCACTGGGTCCTCAACAACCAGACCGGCGGGGCCCACGCCCACCTGTGCCTCGGCTACAACGGGACCGACTGCACCTACGACATGCCCGCCCAGAACGGCGTCTGGGCCGACCTCGGCCCGGTCAACTCCATCACGCTCGACCGTCCCTGACCGTCCGCGTCCGCTCCTGAGCGCCCCTGGCCGCCCCTGATCACCTCGGCGGTGGACGCCGGACCTGGTCCGACGTCCACCGCCACCCGCCCGTGCGGGACCGCACCCGGCGCCGGGGGGCGTCGGGACGACGGGTCAACCGGCCTGCGGGGAGGGGCAGTCGAGGTCGTGGGCGGGGGCACGTCCGGCGAGCAGGTAGGACTCGACGACCTCGCGGACGCAGCTGTTCGGCCCCGGGTACTGGCCGTGGTCGCCGTTGCCGGTGACCGTCACCAGCCGGGAGCCGCGCAGCGCGCGGTGGGCCGAGCGGGCGGCCTCGTAGTAGGTGGCCGGGTCGTGGACCGAGTTGAGCATCAGCGTGGTCGGCAGGCCCGCCCCGGTCACCCGTACCGGGGGCGCGGCCGGGGCCGGCCAGGCGGCGCAGACGCCGGCGAACGCGAGGGTCCGGGCACCCGCCAGCGGCCAGCGGGCGGTGAACTCGGCGCCCCGCTCGACCCAGGTGTCCAGATCGCCGGTCCAGGGCGTGTCGTTGCAGGTCACCGCGAAGTACTCGGCGAGGAACTCGGGGCTCAGGTACTGGCCGAAGACCAGCTGCGCCGTCGCCCGCGCGGTCGGGTTCGCGCCCGGCCAGTCGTCCAGCGCGGTCAGCGCGGTGGCCAGTGCGGGGAAGCCGTCGCTCTCCCGGTAGAGGGCCTGGACGGTGCCGTTGTCCACCTGGTTCGGTCCGACGGTCAGGCCGCCGTCGACGAGTGGGCTGTCGTGCAGGGCCGCGCGCCGCCGCTCCCAGTGGGCCTTGACCTCGGCGACGGTGGTGCCGTAGTGGTACGCGCTGTCCCGGGACGCCAGCCAGGGCAGGAAGTCCTCCTCGAAGCGCCGCTGGAAGCTCATCGGCTGCCCGAGCTGGAACCGCTCCCAGCTGCCGTCGAAGCCGACGTTGCTGTCCAGCACCATCCGGTCGATCCGCTGCGGGAAGAGCGTCGCGTAGTAGGCGCCGATCATGGTCGCGTAGGACGGGCCGTAGTAGCTGATCCGCCGCTCGCCGAGCAGGGCGCGGAAGAGGTCGACGTCGCGCGCGGTCTGCTCCGTCGTCAGGTAGGGCAGCAGATCGCCACTGCGCTGTGCGCAACCGGCCGCCAGCCGGCGGGAGTTGTCGATCACTCGGGCGCGGTCGGCGGGGGAGTCGTCGCGGAAGTCCCCGGCGAAGAAGGCCTTGAACTCCTCGGGCGTCTGGCAGACGACCCGGGTGCTGTGGCCCACCCCGCGCTGGTCGAAGCCCACCACGTCGTACGCGGCTCCGACGGCCGGTGCCGCGCGGACGAAGCCGTCCGGGCGCAGCAGGCCCGCGCCGCCGGGACCTCCGGCGGCCATCACCAGCGTGCCGCGCCGCTTCGCCGGATCCGCCGCACGGTGGCGGGACACCGCGACGGAGAGGTCCGGACCGTCCTGCGGGTGGTGCCAGTCGCGCGGGACGGCCATCGTGGCGCACTCCAACGCGGGCGCCTCCGCGCAGGGCTGCCACGCGAGTTGCTGCCGGCTGTAGTGGGTGGGGACGGCCGGCGCGGCGGTGGTCGTGCCGGCGGCGCTCGCCGCCGAGGCGCCGGTGGAGGGCAGGGCGACAGCGGCGAGGAGCACGGCCGCGGCGGCGACGAGCGGGCCCCGACGTCGACGGGTGCTGGGTGCGGAATCGTTCACGTCCTCGATCCTGGCGGATCGGAGGGGTGCGATCGATCCGGCCCGCACCCCTCTCCGGGGTGGTGCGGGCGACACCCGCCGAACGGCGGGGGTCGCGGCGAAGGGTCGCCCGTTCGAGCGCTGCGCGCCGCGCTGTTGACGGTCGGTCGACACCCCGTCACTCCGACACCCCGTCACCCCGTCACCCCGAGACCTCGCCCCCCGCCGGGCGTCGGGACCGGTCGTCAGGCTGCCGTCGGCGGCGGACACCACGGTCCGCACGCCCCGACCCCGGGGGAGGGAAGGAGAGGACCTCGTGCCCAGGCCGCGGGTGCACACCCTCACGGTCGTCCTGGAGGGCCTCGCCGACGGTGGTGACCGGCGCCCGGAGGGCCTGTTCGGCGGCCGAGTCGGCGGACCGCACGACGGGTTGCCCGGCGGGGCGCACGACCACTGCGAGGGCCGGAGCGGAATCGAGGCGGACCGGATCGCACGCGGCGAGCGGAACATCGGCGCCACCGTCATGGGGCGCACCGTGCTCGGGCCGCAGCGCGGGCCGTGGCCGGACGAGCCCGGCGCGGCTGGTGGGGTGAGGAACCGCCCTACCGGCACGACGTGTTCGTCCACACCCACCACCTGCGGCCCGACCTTCCGATGCCGGGCGGGACCACGTTCCGATTCATCGACGAGCCGATCGAAACGGTGCTGGGGCGGGCCTTCGCGGCGGCGGCCGGCCGGGACGTGTGCCTCGCCGGGGGCGGGGGCACGCTGCGGCAGTACCTGCGGGCCGGTCCGGTGGACGAGATGCACCTGGCCGTCGTCCCGGTGTTCGCCGGGAGGGGGGACCACCTGCTCGACCGGCTGGGGGGGGACGGGGCCGACGGTTTCCGGGTCGCCGCACTGCTCAGCTCCGCCGCCGCCACGCACGCCCCGCCGGTCCCCGGCTGACGCGTCCGGCCGGTGGGGGGTGTGGGTTCCGGTGCGGGGGCGGTGTGCGCGGTGATCCGCTGCGATGTGCCGGTGCCCGGTGCGGAGGGCATCGGGCACGCTCGCGCCGGGGTGGCGGCGGGGGTCGGTAGGCGGGGGCTCAGTAGGCGGCGGTGAAGCGGGTCCGGTGGTGGGCCGGGCGCTCGGCCTCGTCGAGGAGGACGACGGCGAGGTCTTCCATGGAGATCGCCGAGACGCCGTCGGCGTCGACCACCAGCTCGTCGCCGCCGAGGCGGTAGCGGCCGGTGCGCCGGCCCGGTTCGAGCAGGGCGGCGGGGCTGAGGTAGGCCCAGTCGACGTCGGTCGATGCCTGGTGGAGGGCGAGCTGCTCGCCGCAGGCGAGGGCGATCGGGAGCCAGGCGCTCGGGAAGTCGGGGCCGTCGATGACGGTGGCTCCGTTGCCGCCGGGCAGGGTGAGGCTGCCCGCGCCGCCGACGACGAGCAGCCGCACGTCCGTCCCGGCCAGGCCGGCCAGCAGGCCCTTGGTGGCGACGGCCAGCTCCGGCTCGCTGCCGGGGGCCGGGCGGGTGGCGCTGATCACCACGGACTGACCGGCGGCGAGGCGGGCGACGTCCTCGGGGGCGCGGGCGTCGCCGGTGGCGATCACGGCGGCGGCCGGGAGCCCGTGCGGCCGGGCCGGGTCGCGCAGGACGGCGGTGACCTCGTGGCCGCGGGCCAGGGCCTCGGTCACGATCCTGCTGCCGACGTTGCCGGTGGCGCCGAAGACGGTGATGCGCATGGGACTCTCCAGTGTCGCTGGTGCTGCTGACGGGACGGTGCTCAGGGGCTGGCGCGGTGCCGTGGTGCGCGGTGCCGTGGTGCGTGGTGCGTGGTGCGTGGTGCGTGGTGCGTGGTGCGTGGTGGGGCGGCCGTGCGGTCAGGTCCGCACGGCGGGACGGTCGGCCTCGGGCCCGGCGGCCGGCGGCGCTGTCGGGGGTGTCGGGGGAGTCGCGGCGCGGGGCCGCTGGGTCTGGGCGGCGACCAGCGAGCCGAGCACGATCACCGCGCCGAGCCCCTGGACGGGCGAGAGGTCCTGACCGAGCACGAGCCACCCGAGGGCGGTGGCGACCACCGGGCTGAGCAGCCCCAGGAAGGTGACGGAGGTCGACGGCAGCGCCCGGATTCCCCGGAACCAGAGCGCGTACGCCAGGGCCGCGCCGATCAGGGTGAGGTAGCCGTAGCCGAGCAGGTTGTCGCCGGTGAGGTGGGACGGGGGCGCGCCCTCCACGATCAGGGCGACGGGCAGCAGCAACAGGCCGCCGGCGGTGAGCTGCCAGCCGGTGGTGGCGAGCAGCGGCGCCGGCGAGGTCCAGCGCTTGGAGAGGACGACGCCGGTGGCCATCACGACCGCTCCGGCGAGCGCGGCCGCCACGCCGATGGCGTCGAGCCGGGCGTTGGCGCGCAGGACCAGCAGGCTGACGCCGACGACCCCGGCGATGCCGGAGAGCAGGGTGCGCAGCGTGAGCCGGTCGCCGAGCAGTCCGGCCGCGAGCCCGGCGGCGATCAGCGGTTGGACGGCGCCGACGGTGGCCGCGACCCCGCCCGGCAGACGGTAGGCGGCGATGAAGAGCAGGGCGAAGAACGCGCCGATGTTGAGCGCGCCCAGCACCAGTGAGCGCCACCACCAACTGCCCTTCGGCAGCCGGCGGGTGAGGGCGATGAGCAGCAGCCCGGCGGGCAGGGCGCGGATCACCCCGGCGAGCAGCGGGCGGCCGGGCGGGAGCAGTTCGGTGGTCACGAGGTAGGTCGAGCCCCAGATGGCGGGGGCGAGCGCGGTCAGCAGCACGATTCCGAGTCGATTCCTTAGCACTAAGCCAATGTATCTCAGCGCTAAGGCATATCGGGAGGGTCGACGGCGGCTCCGGCGCGTGAGGTATCTCACCACTAAGGTATCGATTAGGCTGGCGGCGTGGCAGATCACGTGGACCGCCTGGTGAAGCAGTGGGGCGCGGAGCGTCCCGACCTCGACGTCTCCCCGATGGAGGTGATCGGCCGTCTCAAACGGCTCTCCAGGCTGGTGGAGGCCGAACTCAAGCGGAACTTCGCGGCGCACGACCTGGACGCCCCGTCCTTCGACGTCCTGGCCACCCTGCGCCGCAGCGGCCCGCCCTACCGCCTCACCCCCACCGGCCTGATGCAGTCCGCGATGGTCACCTCCGGTGCCATCAGTCAGCGGCTCGACCGGCTGGAGGCCCGCGGCCTGGTCACCCGCACGGCCAGCGACTCCGACGGCCGCAGCCGGGAGGTCGCCCTGACCCCCGAGGGCTACGCCCTGGTGGACCGGGCGCTCCCCGACCACCTGGTCACCGAGCGGCGACTGCTGGCCGGCCTGGACGAGCCGCAGACGGAGGCGCTGGTCGACGCGCTGCGCACGCTCCTCGCCGCGCTCGGGGACGGTCCGGAGTAGTGGGGGGTGGGGGCGGGCCCGGAGGGCGGCCGACGGGCCCCGGCGCGGCAGGCCCCTGCCGCCGGGATCCTGACGGCAGCGACCCTGCCGCTCAGGGATTGACGGCCACCGCCTTGAAGAAGGTGTAGTGGAAGGTCCCGCCCTCCTCCGCCGTGCGCCGCAGGTCGGCGACGCCGCGGTCGAACGCGGCCGCCGTGGTGAGTCCGGCCGCGAGCGCGTCGGCGCGTACGGACTCGACCATCGCGACGAAGGTCCGCCGGGTGAAGCCCTCGACCAGCGCCGGGCGGCTCCCGTCCACCGAGACGGTGAGCGGGCGGACGGCGACGTCCCGGAAGCCCGCGTCCGCCAGCAGCGGGTGCAGTCGGCGACCGACCAGGGCGTCGCCCCCGGCGTCGGCCTGCAGGCGGACCAGATGGTCCACGGTCGCCCGGGCGGCGGCGCTGTCCGGGTGGAAGAAGGTCGAACCGTGGTCCCCCTCGATCACCGTGATCGTCCCGCCGGGCCGCAGCACCCGCCGCAGCGCCGTCAGCGCGGCCGACGGGTCCGCCAGGTGCTCCAGGACGAAGCAGACGAAGAGATGGTCGAAGGAGTCGTCCGCGAAGGGCAGTTCGTGCAGGTCGCCGTGGTGCCAGGTCACCCGCGCGCCCGGCGCCTGCGCGGCCACCCGGGCCCGGGCCGCGCCGAGCGAGTCGGCCGAGATGTCGGCGGCGGTCAGCTCCGCCCCCGGGCTGGACGCCAGCAGGTGCACCGTCTGCGCCCCGACGCCGCAGCCCGCCTCCAGGACCCGGCTGCCCGCCGGGTAGGCCGTTCCGGCGTGCAGCAGCTCCGCGAGGGTGTCCGCCTGGTCGCCCAGCCGCCGCGCCTCGGCCGGCGAGTAGCCGTGGACGTAGGCGGGGGTGTGCGTTCGGTCGTAGTCGTGGGCACGGGCGTGGCCGGGGGCGCGGGTGTGCTCCACGGCGGGGCCGGCCGCGGTGGCCTCGGCGGTTCGGTCGGCTTCGGTCGGCAAGGTGGTGTCGGTCGGCAGGGCGGTTTCGGCGGGCGGGGCGGTGTCGGCGGCTTCCGTGGTCTTCGTGGTCATGCACCCACCCTGGCCCGCACAATGGACCGGTGAACAGGTCCAAAGAGACCCTCGGTGAGGGGTCCATAACTGCCGGTGCGGACTTCCTCCAGCTCGACGCCGCCGACGCGCCGCCCGGCCGCCTCGCCGACTGGCTGGCCCGCCGGCTGCGTGAGGCCATCGTGGACGGCCGCCTCCCGGCGGGCAGCCGGCTGCCCGCCACCCGGGTGCTGGCCGGGGAGTTGCGGATCTCCCGAGGGGTCGTCACCGACTCCTACCGGCGCCTCACCGAGGAGGGCCGGCTCGCCGGGCGGGGGCGCGGCGGCACCGTCGTCCTGGCCGCGCCGGGGCCGCTACCGGCAGCACCGCCGGTCCCGAGCCCGGCGGCGCCCGGTCCGGAACCCGCCCTGTTCGAGGCCGACCCCGTGCCCGCCAGCTTCGACGCGCTGCGCGCCGCCCCCGCCCGGATCGACCTCTCGCCCGGCGTGCCCGACCTCGCCGCCTTCCCCCGCGCCGCCTGGCTCCGGGCCGAACGCGCCGTCCTCGACGGTCTCCCCGCCCACGAGTTCGGCTACGGCGACACGCGGGGCAGCGCCGCGCTGCGCAGGGCGGTCGCCCAGTGGCTGGCCCGCAACCGGGGCATCGGCGCCGACCCCGACGAGGTGCTGATCGTCGCCGGCGCCGCACAGGCCCTCGCCCTGCTCGGCCAGGCGTTCGGCCGGGCGGGCATCCACGAGGTCGCCGTCGAGGACCCGGGCTCGCTCGGCACCCGGCAGCACCTCGGCCACTGGCTCCGCGCCACGCCCCCCGTCCCGGTCGACGCCGACGGCATCCAGGTGGACGCGCTGCGCGCCACCGGGGCGCGGGCCGTCCTGCTGACTCCGGCCCACCAGTTCCCGACCGGTGTGGTGCTCGGCGGCCGGCGCCGCCGCGAACTGCTGCGCTGGGCCGGTGAGGGCGGTCTGGTGATCGAGGACGACTACGACGCCGAGCACCGCTACGACCGGCCGCCCGTGCCGGCCCTGCGCGCCGTCCTCCCCGAACAGGTCTGCTACATGGGCAGCGTCTCCAAGCTGCTCGCCCCCGCCCTGCGGACGGGCTGGCTGCTCGTCCCGCCCCGCTACCGCGAGGCCGTCCTGGCGGCCAAGCGCTTCGCCGACCTCGGCAACCCCGTGCTGCCGCAACTGGTGCTGGCGCGGCTGATGGACTCCGGCGCGCTGGAGCGGCATCTGCGCCTGCTGCGGCCACGCCACCGGCGCCGCCGGGACGCGATGATCGCCGCGATCGGCGCGCACCTGCCGGGAGCCGTGGTGCACGGTGCGGCGGCAGGGCTGCACCTGATGGTCACGTTCCCGGCCGGCCTCGGGTGCACGGACGCCGAACTCGCCACCGTCGCGCTCGCGCACGGCGTCAAGGTGCAGCCGCTGTCCTGGCACGCCCGGCTGCCGCACCCGCCGGGCCTGGTGCTGGGGTACGCGGCCGGCGCGCCGGGCGAGATCACGGAGGGCGTCGCCGTCCTCGGCCGGTTGCTGCGCGGGCCAGGCTGACTGGGCCTGGCTGACCGGCCCGGTCGGTCGGGTGTCGACGGGTCCCGGGTCCACGGCGTGTGCCCGGTCCCCGGCCCTGGCGGACCGGCCGCGCACCGACCCCGGACCGGCCGCGCACCGACCCCGGGCCGACCCCGGGCCGGGCGAGGACCTGCGCGACGCGTCGGGCCGGGGTAGCGTGGCGCATCGGACCCGGCCGTCGCCCGTGGTCCCGCTGTCGCCCGTCCGCTCGCACCCCGTTCTCGGGAGGCCCGATGTCGTCGCTCCGGCGGAGCGCCCACGTAGTGCTCCCGGCGTTGCTGCTGACCGCGTCGGCGCTGGCGCCGGCCTGCTCGGCGCAGTCCTCCCACCGGCCGCCGTCGGCGGCGGAGGGGACGACCCCGGCGGCCGCCGGCCCGGCCCCCGACCCCCTCGACCAGGTGGACTCGCGCCTCCTCGCCGGCCGGCGGATCGTGTACTCCTACCCCGGCCCCACCCCGTCGCCCGCGGTGCTCCGGGCGATCCGCGAGGGGCGGGCGGCCGGCGTCATCCTGTTCGGCGAGAACGTCACCGACCTGGCCCAACTCCGCTCGTCGGTCGCCCAGTTGCGGCAGGCCGCGGCCGAGGCGCCGGAGCCCCGCCCACTCCTGCTGATGACCGACCAGGAGGGCGGCCGGATCCGTCGCCTGCCCGGGGCGCCGGAACTCTCCGCCCGTCGCACCGGACAGGCGGCCGATCCGGCCGCCGAGGCCGCCAGGTCGGGGGCCGACGCGGGCCGCACCCTCGCGGACGCCGGTCTGAACGTCAACCTCGCCCCCGTCCTCGACGTCTACGACGCCCCGGACAACTTCATCGACCACCACGAGCGCTCCTACGGTCAGGAGCCGTCGTCCGTGGCCCGGTTGGGCAGCGCCTTCCTCACCGCCCAGCAGGATCTCGGCATCGCCGCCACCGCGAAGCACTTCCCCGGCCTCGGCTCCGCCGCCCGCGAGCTGAACACCGACGAACGCCCCGCCACCCTCCCCGTCCCGCTCGCCGAACTCCGCGCCCGGGGCGAGGAGCCGTACCGGACCGCCATCGCCGCCGGCGTCCGCCTGATCATGGCCTCCTGGGCCGTCTACCCCGCCCTCGACCCGGACCGCCCGGCCGGCTTCTCCCCGGCCGTGGTCCAGGGCGAACTCCGCGACCGGCTGGGCTTCCGGGGCGTCACCGTCACCGACGCCCTGGAAGCCGGCGCCCTCGCCGCGTACGGCGACACCGGCGCCCGGGCCCTGGCCGCCGCCGCGGCGGGCATGGACCTGCTGCTCTGCTCCGCCCGCGACGCCGACCAGGGCGAGGCCGCCGCCGCCGCCCTGGCCGCCGCGCTGGACGCCGGGAGTCTGGACCGCGCGGCCTTCGCCGCCGCCGTCCACCGGATCGACGACCTCCGCGCGACCCTGGGCGGGAGCTGAGCAGCGCTTCGCCGGTCGGCTCCGCGGTCTTGCCGCCCCGAACATCCGAGTACGCCAGGTGTTCCCCGGCCCCGCGGGCAGGCGCGATGATCCGCCGAACTCGCGTGCCGTCTCATCAGCGAAGCGCCTTCACCATCACCCGTTCCCTGGTCGCGCCATCGGGCGTCAGGCCTCCGCCCTCCTCCGCGACGACGAAGCCGTTGCGCCGGTACAGCGCGACGGCCGGCTCGTTGCCCGGGATCACCGCGAGCTTCAGCGTGGTGGCACCCGACCGCAGGGCCCACGTTTCCACCGCCGCGATCAACCGGTCTCCAACGCCGCGACCTCGTGCCCGGGGACTGACCCACACCGACCTCAGCTCGTGTGTGCCGCTGTCCCCAGGAACGCCGCCGGCCACCGCGACCACTCGACCATCCAGCAACGCGACGACGTTGTAGGCGTCGGGCATCTCCAGGCGCGCACGCCACCGTTCCTCCCCGCCGCTGTGCCAGTCCGCAAGCCGTGCCTTGAACGCCTGCGGTGACTCGCGCAGCGCGGTGAGGCGAACCTCCCGCCACAACGACCAGTCATTTCCCGTGAGAACGCGCAGCGCCACCATGGCGAGGATTCTGCCGCGATGCCCGCGGCGAAGGCCACGACGTGGACATCGACCTCCGTCCTGTCCGCCGCTCTCCGGCGGTGCTCGACGCCACTCGCCTTCGGGAAGGAGCCGTGGGATCCGGTACGTCGGGACACCAGGGACCACACCGACTCGGGGCCAACCCCCCGAAGGATGCCCGAACGTGACCACCTGGACGGCCGGCTCCGGACGGCCGGGTGGGAGGGCACCCGTCCGGTAGGGGATGAGCGGTCTGACCGGAGCACCGGGGTCCGGCACACGGGCGCGGCGCGCATCGACGAGCCGGGCGGGACGCATCGCGAGCAGGGTCCACGGCTGGATCGGCCTTCCCGCTCTGGGCTCTGCTGAACCGGCCGTGTTGGCAGACGGAGGGCCTCGCCGACCTCGCCCGGCGCAGTCGTCGGGTGGCACCGAGCTGAGCGCCGGGCGGTCGTGGTGCGCGCCCGTCCGAGTGGGCGGCCGGTGGGCTCCGCCGCCTCAGGGGTCGAGCAGGGTGCGCAGGTCCAGGATGCGGTAGCCGCGGTCGCGGACGGCGTCGATGATCAGGGGGAGCGCCTCGGCGTCCAGGCAGCGGGGATCCGGGCCCTCGTCCGGTGTGCCGACGTGGAGTTGGAGGATGGCGCCGGGAGTGAGCGCCGCGAGGGCGCGGTCCACGGCCTTCGCGACGGTCATCCCGCCGGCCGCGCCGAGGTACCCGTCGGTGTCGGTGGTGAACTCGATGTCGGCGAAACCGAGCGCGTTGACGTCGGCGATGCGCCGCGGCGTCGTCTCGCCGTAGGGGAAGCGGAAGAACGGCAGGGGGTCCACGCCGGCGGCGCCGCGGATCGCGGCATCGGCGCGCAGCACCTCGGCCCGGGCCTGCCGGGCATCGAGGCCGGTGAACAGCGGATGGCTGTACGAGTGGTTGCCGAGGCCGTGGCCGGCGGCGGTCATCGCCCTCAGCGCGTCCGGGTGTTGCTCCGCGTACTGCCCGGTGGGGAAGAAGGTGGCCGGCGCCCCGCGCTCCCGCAGCGTGCTCAGTACGGTGTCCAGCCCGGTCTCGTCCCAGGCGGCGTTGAAGGTCAGCGCCAGGACGGGCTCCTCCGTCGGGATCAGGCGGACCTCCGCGCCGAGCAACGGCGCGGGCGGCGGAGGGCCCGCCGCCGTGAGCGCGAGGGCGGCGAGCACGGCGGCGACGATCGTGCGGAGGGGCTTCACGGCCGTCCAACGCGCGGGGCCCGGACGGGGCACGCGCCGCGCCGCCGTCCGGGTGGTGCGGCCTGCGGCCGTCCGGCCGGAGGGGCGGGGTCGGAGGGCGCGAACAGCTGGTCGGGCAGGGTCTGCCGGTCGTGACGGTCCGGTGGTCGTGACGGTCTGTCGGATCGGGGCTGACGGCCCGTCGACGTGGCTCGATGGGCCGTCAGGGGCCTTGCGGCGGGCTGGCCGAGATCGCGCCATCGAAGATCGATTTCCGGTCTGTTCATGTTTTCCGGGGCAAATCGTCACCTTGACATTGGAATCGCATGCCAAGGTTCAGGCATGGCACATGTGAAATGTCACATGTGAATGACGATGTCTTGAGGAAACGGAGAGTCCGATGAACCGAATCGCTCTGCTCGCCGCGGGGGCCGCCGGCGCGGCGGCACTGCTGGCCGTCCCGGCCCAGGCCGGTGCCGCCACCACGACCACCACCACGACCACCACCTGCGGTGCCTCCGGGCTGCAGGCCGGTCTGATGACCAAGGTGTGCGCCGAGATCACCGGTGACGGCGTGCAGTTCTACGGGCAGGTCAGCCTGGCCGGTCCGCCGAGCCCGGGTGGCCCGGCCCCGCAGACCAAGGAGCTGCTGACCGGCCTCTCGGGTGAGATCGTCGGCGGTGCGTCGCTCGGCTCGTCGAGCGGGCGCACGCTGTTCACCGCGAGCACGGTGCAGGTCCGCGGTGTCGGCGGCGCGGTGCCGTGCGGGTCCACCGTCCACGGCAGCTTCAGCGTGGCGTCCTACCCGTGGAACCCGGCTCCGGTCACCGTCGATGCCGTGGTGGCCTGTTAAGGCGAAGCCTTCTCGGCGGTCGGACCCGGGGGTGGTGCCACCCCCGGGTCCGACCCGTTTCCGGGACGGGGCGGGGTGTGGCGGGACAGGGTGGGACGGGACAGGGCGGGATCGGGAGGGGTGGACGTCTCATGATCCAGGATGAGGACTTGAAGAATTCTTCATCTGTCGGGATGATGCTTCCCGGCCGTGGCGGCCGAGCGGGCCGCAGCCCCGCGCCGGGGGCGTGCGGCCGCGCGCAACCGGTACCACCGAGCAGCAGGGAGCGAGCGGACGATGGCGGTCCCGCTGTACCAGGCCAAGGCGGAGTTCTTCCGCACCCTCGGGCACCCCGTCCGGATCCGGGTACTGGAACTGCTCCAGGACGGGCCGCGACCGGTGCGCGAGCTCCTGGCCGAGATCGGGATCGAGCCGTCCAACCTCTCCCAGCAGCTCGCGGTGCTGCGCCGCACCCAGCTGGTCGTGGCCACCCGCGAGGGCAACACCGTGGTGTACGCGCTGAGTACGCCGGACGTCGCCGAACTGCTGCGCGCCGCCCGACGGATCCTCACCGAGCTGATCACCGACCAGGGCGCGCTGCTCACGGAGCTCCGGGGGCCGGGCGCCACCGAGGAGCCCGGCCTCCGCATCGACCGCGTCGACCGCGTCGACCGCGTCGACCGCGTCGACCGCGTCACGAGCGGATGAGGACGCATGAGGGCCGATGAAGGCCGGGTGGCCCGCCGCCGCCCGACGGACCGGCCGCCCACCCGGCCCCGACCGAAGGAGAACCCGGCCATGGCCAGCGGCACCAGTGACGAGCAGAGCAGGCGCAAGGCCATGCTGATCCGCGCGGGCATCTACATCTTCGCCACGCACCTGTTCGCCGGGTTCGTGCTCCTCCTGTTCACCCTCGGGGACCGTCACTGAGGTAGCGGTGGCTGGTGCTGGTCCAGGCGTAGACGCCGTCGACCAGCTCCCGGGTGCCGTCGAGGTACCAGTGGCCGGACGGGTGGCGGCGCAGCAGGCGGCGGCGCAGCGCCTCGCTCTCCGCCCGCAGCCGCGCGACCCGGGCGCGGACCGACAGCACCGCCTGGCGGCGGGTGCAGCCGCGGACGCGTTGCAGGGTCAGCACGGTGTTGAAGGCGGCGGCCGGTTGGCGTTCCTCCCGCTCCAGTGAGTACAGGTCGTTGATCAGCGTCGCGGCGTCGGCCGTGTGCGCGCGCAGGCGGTGCAG
The DNA here is from genome assembly GCF_042752535.1 of Kitasatospora sp. NPDC059327. Lineage (NCBI taxonomy): Bacteria > Bacillati > Actinomycetota > Actinomycetes > Kitasatosporales > Streptomycetaceae > Kitasatospora > Kitasatospora sp. NPDC059327. The sequence continues at coordinate 55,428 of NZ_JBHYYB010000049.1, forward strand.
TTCGGGCTCGGCGTGCAGCCGGGCGGGCGCGTCGGCGCCGTGGACCCGCTCCAGTATGTTCATGAACGGGTAGAGGCAGCTGGCATGGCGGCGCAGCCGCATCGTCCCGGGGAGGCCGGGCGCGGTGCCGCGCGACCGGTGGGCCGACTCGGTGACGAAGGTGTTCAGGCAGGCCCGCCACTCGGCGGCGCCGCGCGCGTGCCAGGCGGGGGACATGCCCTCGTTCTGCCGTAGCCACAACTCCCGCCAGGCGTGCAGGAGTCGGCCGTCGTCGGGTGCGGCCGCGGGTGTCGGGGCGAGCGCGGGGTCGGCGCCCGCGAGCACGCCGAGCAGCGGGTCGACCAGGCTCCGGGCCCGGTCCGGGTGGCGGCCGGGCGGACCGTCGAAGCGGTCGTCGAGAATGGTGAACCAGCCCACCACATCGATGAGCAGGTCGAGTTCGGCGCCGCGGGCCCGGGGGTAGGCGTGGCCGATCAGCTGGGGGAGCGCGTAGGCCTGGTAGCGCGGCAGGTCGGCCGGGGTGAGCAGGCCGTGGCCCACCACCCAGTCGGCGTGCCGGGCGGTGGAGGCGCGCAGCTCGCCGGGCCGGCGCGGACCGCCGGGCGCGGTCGACCGGTCGGCCGGGTGGGTGGGCGGGGCCGGTCGGGGGCGGGCCGTGGCCCGGGTGGCCGGGAGTCCGGTGAGCGTGGGCCGGGTGGTGTCGGGCGGGGCCGGGGCGGTGCGCAGCCGAGGCCGGCCGTCGTGCCGGTCGGCGGTGTGGTCGTCGTGCCGGTCGGCGGGGTGGTGCGCCGCGCCGCCGGTGCGCGGGGCGAGGCGGACGCGCAGGTCCTGGGCCTGGACGGTCGTCCAGACCACCTCGCGGGCCCGGGAGCCCGGCTCGGCCGTCGGCCGCCAGCGGCGCAGGATCGCGGTGGCGGCCACGGTCAGCTCCGCCCAGGCGAAGGCCTCGCCGATGCACTTGTGCTTGCCCGCGCCGAACGGCAGGAACGCCTGCCGCCCGGCGGTCGCCGCCGCGCCGCCCTCGTGCCAGCGGTCGGGGCGGAAGTGCAGCGGCTCCGGGTGCAGCAGCGGGTCGCGGTGCACCGCGGTGAGGCTGTAGAGCAGCTCGGTGCCGGCCGGGATCCGGTACTGGCCGAGCTCGACCGGCACACGCGCCGTCCGCATCAGGAAGGCGTTCGGCGCGTGCAGCCGGACCACCTCCTGGGTGACGCTGCGGGTGTACGTCAGCCGGGCGAGCGCCTCGGGGGTGGGGGCGGTGCCGGCCGGGAGGTGCTCGTCCAGCTCCGCGAGGACGCGGGCCTCCACCTCGGGGTGCCGCAGCAGTTCGTCGATCAGCCAGGTGAGCGTGGTGGAGACGGTCTCGGTGCCCGCGCCGAACATGGTGATCGCCTCGGAGCGCACGTCGGCCTCGGTGAGCGGCCGGCCGGTGGCGGGGTCGGTGGCGGCGCGGAGCAGCGCGGGCAGGGTGCCGTCCGGCGCGCCGGAGGGCCGGACGGCACCGGCGGAACCGCCGAACGGACAGCCGCCCTCGGGCGAACCACCGGTTCGGGCGCGGCCGGCGACGGCCTGGTCGACCACCTGGTTCAGGACCCGGACGGCGGCGTCGAACCGCCGGTTGACCGGGAGCGGCAGCCTGGCGAAGGCCGGATGCGGGTAGAGCGACTGGACGATCTGGCCCTTCACCATGTCGGGCAGCGCCCGGTGGAAGGCGAGCGTGGCCTCCCCGCTCAGCCGGGCGTCGAACAGCGTGCGGGTGACGATCTCCAGCGCGAGGTGGTTCATCTCTTTGGCGACGTCGAGGATCTGGCCCGACCGCCAGCTCCCCGCCCGCTCCTGCGCCACCTGGTGCATCACCGCGAGGTACTCGGCCGTCCGCTCCGGGCCGAAGGCGGGCTGGATGATCCGGCGGCGGTCGCGGTGCGCCTGGCCCTCGGACATCAGCAGGCCGTCGCCGAACGCCGTCTTGAGGGTGTCCTGGACGGCGCCGCGCGGGCAGTCGTGGGCGAGTGCCACCAGCAGGGTGTGGACCAGGCCGGCGTCGGTGACCACGCAGACGGTGCGCGGCCCGAGCCGGATCCGGACCACGCCCCCGTGGCGGGCGAGCGAGCCGAGGAAGCCGAGCGGGTCGCGCAGCAGCGCGGGGGCGTGGCCGAGGCCGGGGAGGGCGCCCGGCGCGAGCGGGGGAGGGGCCGAGGGGGCTCTGCGCGGCGTGCTTCTGGAGGGCACGCTCGTTCTACGCGTCTCGGTCGTCAGGACCATGACATCACCTCTCACCAGACGGACCGGTGCGGCGGTACCGCCGGAGTCGTCGCCGCGACCGGGGGGAACCGAGGCGCCGCCGACGCGGACCCCGCGCGCACCACTACCAGAGGGCGCACGTCATGGGAAACGCGCCGGTCCGGCGGGCGTTGCGCCGTACCCCGGTGGATCACCCCATCGGTGGAGCGCGCGGGCGCGGCCCGAGTGCGGTGTTCGCGGGCGGCGGCCGGGGGCCGGAGGTGGCGGGAGCGCGCGGCCCGGCCGTTCGGCCCGGGCCGGGTGGTACCCGGCCTTGCCCCACAGACAAGGTCTTTCGGCCCTCGGCCGCGGGGCCCCGGCCGGTCCAGCATGGTCCGGAGCCAAGGAGGACCCTGATGACCCGTCTGCGCCACCGCTCGGCCCCCGACGTGCGGGTGGAGATACGCGGCGAACTGCCCCGCGCCGATGCCGAGTACGCGCGGGCCCGGGCGCTGGACGTGAGCGTGGCCCTCGGCCCCGGAGCCTCCGACGCCCGGGTCCGGCTCACCCGGCTGCGCCACCCCGCACTCGCCCGGCCGGTCGTGGCGCAGGCCGCGATCGAGCTGGCGGGCGCCGGTCCGGTCCGGGTGCAGCTGGCCGCCGCGACCGGGGTCGAGGCGGTGGACGTCGCGCTCGGCACCCTGGCCGGCCGCGCGGCGCGACTGCGCGAGCTGGGGGACATCGGGCTCGCCGCCGTGTACGAGAGCGCCTACCGGCCGCAGTACGCGCCCCGACCGCTGGCCGAGCGCCGGATCGTCCGACGGAAATCGGTCACGCCGGCCCGTCGCACCCCCGACGAGGCGGTCCGCACGATGCTGGCGCTGGACCACCGGTTCCACCTCTTCACCGACGCGCTCACCGGCCAGGACAGCGTCGTCCACCGCGGGGCCGAGGGCGGCGGCCTCCGGCTGGTCCGCGCCCACTCGACCGCGCGGCTGGGCGTCTGCGGCTTCCCGCTGACCGAGAGCCCGCGCCCCGCGCCCCGGCTGGACCTGGCCGAGGCGGCCCGCCGGCTCTGGCTCACCTGCCTGCCCTTCGTCTTCCACACCGATCCCGGCGACGCGCGCGGCCGGGTGCTCTACCGCCGCTACGACGGTCACTACGGCTTGATCACGCCGGTAGCGGAGGCCCGTTGAGGGGCAGGTATCGGTCGGCACCGGCCGACCGGGCCGGCCGCCGCTCCCGCGGCCGGGCCGGTTCCGCACGGCGGTTCCGCACGGCCCCGCACCGCCCGCACGCCCCGCACCGCCCGCACGAGCGACGAGCGGACGAGCACCCGACCGACCGGCACACCCCCCTAGCGCAAGACGGGAACTGGGACCATGGACTGCGAAGAAGTCATGCTGACCGTCCGGATCTCCGCTGCCGAGCGGGCCCTGCTGCGTGAACTGGCGCGCGGCCACGGCGGTGACGTGTCGGAGGTCGCCGTGGACGGCCTGCTGGACGTCATCCCCGCCCTGCACGGCGACGCCGGCGTGCTGGCCCTGCTCCGCGTCCTCGCCCGGCCCGCGCCGTGCGCCGTCACCCTCTGGCTGCCGGTACCGGTCGCCGACCTGCTGCCGCTGGTCGGCGAGCGGGTCACCCGGGTGGCCGGACTGCGGGTCGGACCCGCCAGCGCCGCGCTCGCCGCCGGGCTGCGCCTCTGGCTGGCGGGCGATCCGGACCGGTTGGCGGCCTCCCTCGCCACCATGCACGCGCACGGCGCCCACCGGTACGGCCTCGGAAGCCTGGGCGTCGCGGCCTGAGGTCGCCGCGGTCCGGGGGCGCGGTCCGGCCCGCTCCCCCGGCCGGATCCGGCATTGTCGTACCCCTCTGGTACTCCTGACGGCATGACCGACCACGCCTCGTCCGACGAGCTCGCTCTGCTGCGTGCCGCCTTCACCGCCGGTCCGGCGGACGGTCCGGCGGCCGGTCCGGCCGGTCCGGTCGCCGGCCGGAGCGAGCCCGCCCGGCGGACACCGCCGCTCGGTTGGGACGCGGTGCGGGCCTTCGAGGCGGAGCACGGCATCGTGCTGCCCGAGCCGTACCGGACGGTCGTGGCCGAGATCTGTGACGGCTGCTCGGACGGCCCGCCGTACTACGGGCTGATACCGGTCGCCGCGCTGCCGGCCGACTGGGGCGCCGGCCGTCCGCCGCGGGTGCTGGCGGAGCCGTTCCCGCTGACCGCGGCCTGGCAGTGGGAGGACGACCCGCGCCCCGAGGAGGAGGTGGACGCCCTGCTGGAGCGGGTCTTCCAGCACGGCTCGATCGTGTTGGGCACGGATGGCTGCGGGATGTACTGGCACCTGGTGGTCTCGGGCCCCGGGCGCGGTGAGGTCTGGCTGATCACCGGGGAGGGGGCGGTCCCCCACGGCACCGCGGACGGCGGATCGGCGGGGGAGCCGGGCTTCGCGGGGTGGGTCGGGCGCTGGGCGGCGGGCCTGCCCTGGTGGTCGGAGTGACGCCGGGAGCAGGGGGGTCGGACGGCATGTGCCGGGCAGGAAGTCGGCCGGTCGGAGTGCTGGTCACGAGGTCGGCGCGGGTCTAGCATTCCCGTCACGGCAGCCGGGGTCCGGACGTTCGGAGCACCCCGGCCGGGTGGCCGCCACCACCCCATGCCGGGGAGCGCGTACCCCCCGAGCGCGCTTCCCGGTGCCGGCCGTACACGCGCCCGCCGGCCGTCCGCACCGCCGGCCGTCCGCGCCGCCGCCCGGCGACCCGTCCGCCGGAGTCGTCGAACGGGTCGCCGGTCCGGCCCGGGGCGGGTGCTCAGTACGGTCCGGTCAGTTCGGCCACCCGTGGGAAGCGGGCGACCGCCTCGGCGACGGTCGGTGCCGCCGACCGGCGGGGGCGCAGTGTGGCGAGGGCCACCGAGGGCGAGGTCAGCCGGGCGGCGGGGGCGGCGAGCGAGAAGACGTCGAAGTAGGCCGCCGAGACGCCGGGGTCGGTGAGAGCCGCGTGCAGCAGTCGGCCGGTGTACCAGCGGGTGAACCGGCCGGCGGGCCGGTGGGCCGGGGGCTCGTTCGACCGGACGCCGGGGAAGGCCCGGTCCTGCTCCTCAGCCATGTTCCAAGGGGTGTCGACCGCACGGGCGATCCGCTGCTGGACGGCGCCGCTGACGTGCGGGTGGAGTCCTTCGGTGTCGAGGGTGGTCCGGATGGCGACCGCGCACTGGGCGGCGACCGCCATACCGTGGCCGTAGACCGGGTTGAGGGCGGCCAGCGCGTCGCCGGTGGCGGCGAACCCCGCCGGGGTGCCGTTCCGGTAGCAGCGGCGGCGGTTCAGCGTGCCGTGGCAGGTGCGGATCGGACCGATGGGGCGGGCGACGCGGGCGAGGTCGTGGACGACCGGGTGGTCGAGCCCCCGGAGGAAGGTGTGGAACTCGGCCTCGGTGCGGGAGGGTTCGCCCGCCCGGGTGCCGGAGAGGGTGATGATCCACCGGTCGTTCTCGATCGGGACGACGGTGGCGCCCCGCCCGGGCGCGCGTCGGCCGGGGACGGGGACGATGCTGACGATCGGGAAGCCCTGGTTACCGTGCGGGGCGTCGAACAGGCGGGCGGAGTAGGCGAGTCCGGCGTCCACCGTCAGCTCGCGGGGGCCCGCGGAGCCCAGCGCGCGCAGCCAGCGCGGGGCCTGCGAGCGGCGTCCGGTCGCGTCCACCACCAGGTCGGCCGGCAGGTTCTCCCGTGATCCGTCCGGGTTCTCGACCAGTGCCCCGCGGACCTGGGCCGCGTCGCCGGTCAGGCCGAGGACGGAGGTGCCCTCGCGGATCGTGACACCGGCGCGGCCGCGCAGCCGCTGCCGGACGGTGTGGTCGAGCAGGTGCCGGCTGCAGGCGATCAGGTAGGCGGTCGACTCGAAGGCCTGGAGCCAGCCCGGGCCCAGCCGCATCAGCAGGCCGGAGGGCATCGGCCGCCGGTGGGCCCCGGCGGTGAGCAACGCGTCGACGGTTCCCGGGAGAAGGGCGTCCACGGCGTCGGCACCGCCGCCGAGCAGGATGTGGCTGAAGTCGCCCTGCGGCAGTCCCCGGCGGGGGTGCGGCCCGTCGGGGAGGGTGTCCTGCTCGACGACGGTGACGTGCCGGGCGTGCGGTTCGAGGGCCGCGGCGGCCAAGAGCCCCGCCAGGCCGCCGCCGAGTACGAGGGCGGTGCTCACCGTACTCCGGTGTGACGGTGGCCGACGGGGTCGCGCCCCCGGCCGGAGCTCAGCGGACCCGGCTCCATGCGCCGCCCTTCGGTCTTCGGTCGCCGGTCGGTCGACCGGGGTAGCCCATTCTGGCCAGCGGTCACAACTGTTCAAAGGGCAACCATCGTTCTTTCGCTCGCACGGGTGATCAAGGAGCCCCGGCGACGCCTCGCGCCCGGGCTGCCCGCCGCGCGCCGGGGTGCCCCGCCCGCGTCCCCGCGCGCGTTCCCGCCTGCGGCCGGTTCGCCGGGCTGCGCCAGGGCGTTCGAGGAGGTCTCGCAGACACGCGCGATTCTCGAAAGGAGGTTTTTGTTATCCGGTCCGGCCGGGTCCGCTCTCCGGAGTGTCGGAAGGTCCGGCCGCCGCGTCGAGCGGCGGGCGGGCCGTCGCACCGAGGAGAGGAGAAGAACACGATGGGAAACCGGAGCAGCGAACACCGGAGTACGGACCGTCGGCGTCGCGGGCGCGGCAGGCCGGGGCGCCGGACGGCGCTCCTGGCCGCGGCGGTCGTGGCCGGGCTGGTCGCGGGCGCGCTGGGGGTCCAGACCGCGTTCGAGCCGGCCGCGGACCGCAGCACGGCGGCGGCGGTGGACGGTTCGGCCGACCGTGCGGAGGCGGGCACGGCCGGAGCGGTCACCGAGGACGGCGGGCCGGGGGAGACCGGTACCGCGGAGGGGGCCACCCAGGCGCCCGCCCCGCAGCGGGAGAAGAAGGCCACGCCGCTGCGCGAGATACCCAAGGACCAGCCGGAGCGCGGCCTGGTCTACGCGGGACTGACCCTGCCGACCGGCGACCGGTGCGCCGGCTCGCTGGAGGTCTCGGGCGGGCAGCTGTGCAGCCACGGCCCGGACGCGCCGCCCAAGGACATCGACATCCGCAAGGACGTCCCGCCGGTGGCCGCCGCGGCCGCCCCGGCGCCGGTGCTCACCCCGGCGCCGGACGCCCAACCACCTGCCGTCGCCGACCTGTTGAAGGGGGCGACGCCGGTTCTGGACGCGGGGCAGAAGGCCCTCCTGGGTGACGCGGGCGCCCCCGCCGGAGCACCGGCCCCGCAGCAGAACGCGGCCGCCGGCGCGTTGGTCTGCGAGGGTGACGGCAGCACCGGCAACCGGGTCCAGGCGGTGTACGTCCACACCCCCGGGAACGACCGGTTCGCCCAGTACCTGGCCTCGTTCAAGAAGTGGGCCGCCGAGGTCGACGTCATCTACAACGCCAGTGCCCAGGAGACCGGTGGTGTGCGGCACGTCCGCTTCGTCACCGAACCCGACTGCACCGCTTCGGTGTTGAACGTGCAGATCGCGGACTCCGAGATCCAGGACTTCAACGCGAGCAACCGCGCGCTGGCCGCGCAGGGGTTCAACCGCAAGGACCGCAAGTACATGATGTTCACCGACGCCAAGGTCTACTGCGGCATCGGCACCTTCGCGGGCGACGAGCGGCCCGGGCAGGACAACCTGAGCAACTTCGGTCCCTCGTACGGCCGGACCGACTCCGGCTGCTGGGGCGGGCACACGGCGGCGCACGAACTGGGCCACAACCTGGGCGCGGTGAGCAACAGCGCGCCCAACTCCAGCAAGGGCGGCCACTGTGTCGACGAGTGGGACCTGATGTGCTACTCGGACACCCCGTACTACCCGGCGATGAAGACGGTCTGCCCGGACAACGCCAGTGATGCCCGGCTCGACTGCCACCATGACGACTACTACAACACCGCACCCGCTCCGGGCAGTTACCTGGCCACGCACTGGAACGTCGCCAACAACCGCTTCCTGATCGCGGGCGGCGGCACCGGTCCGAACCCCAGCCCGACCCCGACGGCCACCGCGACGGCCTCGCCGACCCGCACCGCCACGCCGAGCCCGACCGGAACCTCGACCGGCACCCCGACCCCGACTCCCACGCCGACCGCGACGACGACCCCGACCCCGACCGGGAGCCCGACGGCGACCACGACCCCGTCGCCCACCGGCTCGCCGACCCGCACCGCCACGCCCACGCCGACCGCCTCGCCCACCACCGGCAGCACCGGACCTGAGGTGACGACCAGTCAGATCACCCAGAACTCGGTGATGCTGAGCTGGCCGGCCGCGCCGGCCGCCGCCGGGTACGACGTGCTGCTGAACGGCCAGACCCTCGGCTCCGTCCGCTCCACCGTCGTCGGTGTCGTCCGGCTGGCGCCCGCCACCTCGTACACCGTGGCCGTCGCCGTGCGGGACGCCGCGGGCGCCGTCTCCAAGCCCGGCCGCGCCGCCAGCTTCCGCACCCTCGCCGACGGCGGCCAGCCGCAGCCCGGCAGCCGCTACACGCTGGTGAACGGACTGACCGGCCAGGCCGCCGACCTCTGGGGCAGTTCGCTCAACGACGGTACGGTGGCCATCGCCTACCAGCGCACCGGCTACGCCAACCAGAAGTGGAGCTTCGAGGAGGCCGGTTCGGGCGCGGTGCGGATCAAGTCCGCCCGCTCGGACAAGTGCCTCCAACTGGGCGGCGACCCGGTGGCCGGCCAGTACCTCGCGCAGCAGCCCTGCTCCGGCGCTGCCGCGCAGAAGTGGCGGCTCACCCCCTCGGCCGGCGGGTTCACCCTGGGCGCCGACGGATCGAACCTGGTCCTGGGCGTCAGCAACCGCTGGTACTACGGCGGTTGGCTGCTGGAGCTGCAGAAGCCCAACGGCCAGGCCTACCAGTCCTGGACGCTGCAGAAGACCGGCTGACGGCGGGTCGCCCCCGTCATAGCCGTCCCCCCCATCACCCCGCCGGGGGGGGCCCGCCGGCGCCGGCGGCGGCGGCCGCACCCGGGCGCCCCCCCCCCCCCCCCGGCTAGCCCCCCAAGCCGCCCCCCCCGGAGCCGGCCCCCGCGGCCCGGGC
>NZ_JBHYYB010000050.1:0-64530 GCF_042752535.1 Kitasatospora sp. NPDC059327
GAACAGCTTCTTCAACTCCGGATCGAGCCTCTTGCCGCCCACGGTCCTCGCAACTCCCATGATCATGAGTGTTGCGAGGACCGCTAGAACCTAAGACTCTCCGGGGCCTTTCCACGGTCAGTACGGCAGTAGCTCGTTCGTGACCAGGTCGAAGCCGAACGGCTCGGGGACGTGCAGGGTCTCGCCGAACTCGATGTCCTCGCGGCGGTGGTACTTCGTACCGTCGGGCCGGCTGAACAGGGTGACGGTCTTCTGCCTGGCGTCGATCAGCAAGTACAGCGGGATGCCCATCAACGGGTAGTCGCGAACCTTCCCCACCCAGTCGTTCTCCGGGTTGGAGGGGGACACCAGCTCGACGGCGATGGTGGCGAGCTCGGACGGGACCTGGTTGTCAGACGTTTCCAGGGCCTCGCTCGGCAGGTAGGTCAGGTCCGGATTGCGGCTCTTGCCGACATGAGGTGACACCAGGTCGGTGTTCTCACTCGGTAGCAGGTCGACCGGGGCATACCTGTCGAACTGGCGGCGGACCAACAGCAGGTTTCGCTGGTGGATGCCCGAGGGGCTGACCATCATGACGATGGTGTCGCCCGAGATCTCCACCTTGAATCCGTCGGGCAGGCTCCGGCGGGCTTCTTCGAGGAGTGCGAAGTGCTCCGGGTTCATGCGCGGTGTCTCCTCGGGAGTGCCGGGTAACGCCCTCAGGGTAGTCCGGCGGCGGGACCGACGGCGCTCGTGCACGGTGCCCTGCCGTGGCCCCCGTTCCTCGGGCCGGCGTCGGGCCTCGCTCGCTCCGGCCGTTGACCGCCCGCTGCCCGGTTGCCGTCGCAGGTCGTGAAAATGCCCCCGAAGCGAGCTGCTTCGGGGGCATCGTGCCTGTTCAGGCGTCTGTGGCCAGGGCCGGGGTCGAACCGGCGACCTTCCGCTTTTCAGGCGGACGCTCGTACCAACTGAGCTACCTGGCCGTACTGCACCGTCTCTTGCGAGACGAGCGATCCCGACGGGACTTGAACCCGCGACCTCCACCTTGACAGGGTGGCGAGCTAACCAACTGCTCCACGGGACCTTGTGTGGATTGCTCCACTGAGGTCTTGCTAGGTCTTGCGCACTGCACTTTACTACGGTACTGCTGTGCCCCCAACGGGATTCGAACCCGTGCTACCGCCTTGAAAGGGCGGCGTCCTGGGCCACTAGACGATGAGGGCTTGCGGCCTGTCCCGCTGTTTCCAGCGTTCGGGGACGTCGAGAAGCATATGGGATGTCGGGCCGATCGCCAAAACGGGTTCGGGCCGGGTCGCCGGTGGGCTCGGCGGGCGGTCAGGACCAGCCGAGCTCGTCGAGCTCGTGGTCGTCGAAACCGAAGTGGTGGGCGACCTCGTGGATGACCGTGGTGCGGACCTCCCCGACCACCTGCTCGCGGGTCTCGCAGTGCCGCAGGGTCGGGCCCCGGTAGATGATGATCCGATCGGGCAGGACGCCCGCGTACCACTCGCCGCGCTCGGTGAGCGGGGTGCCCTCGTAGAGGCCGAGGAGCTCCGGGTCGGCCGGGTCCGGCTCGTCCTCGACGAACACCGCGACGTTGTCCATCATGGCCGCGAGTTTCGGGGGGATCTGGTCGAGGGCGTCGCTGACCAGCGTCTCGAACTCTTCCCGGGTCATCTCCACCCGATCATTGTCGGGTCTGGGGTGACGGTGTGCCAGGCAGTGGAGGCCGGTGTTTCATGGGCCTATGGCGACCTCGGAGGACGCGGTGGACGACCCGGTGGACACGGGAGGGGCGGGCGGCGCGCTGCGGACGGTGCCCGCGCCGGCGCGCCGGCGCCGGGCGCCGGTGCTGAGCGGCCAGGGGCCCGTCGTGGCGGTGGTCGCGCTGGGCGGGGCGATCGGGGCCTCGGCCCGCTACGGGGCCGGGTTGCTCTGGCCGACCGTGCCGGGGGGCTTCCCGTGGACCACGCTGGCGGTGAACGGGGCGGGCTGCGCGGTGATCGGGGTCTTCCTGGTGGTGATCACCGAGGGGCGGCCCGCGCACCCGCTGCTGCGGCCGTTCTTCGGCACGGGGGTGCTGGGCGGGTTCACGACCTTCTCCACCTACGCGGTGGACGCCCGGCAGCTGCTGGCGCAGGGGCGGCCCGGTGCCGGGGCGGCCTACCTGGGGCTGACGCTGGCGGTGGCGCTGAGCGCGGTCTGGGCGGCCGCCGGAGTGACGCGCCGTCTGGTCCTGCGCGGGGCGCGGAGGCGGGGATGACGCGGCTGACCGGTCCGGCGCTGCGGCTCACCGTGCTGGTGGGTGAGAACGACCGCCGGCACCACCGCCCGCTGTACAGCGAGATCGTGCACCGGGCACGGGCCGCCGGGCTGGCCGGGGCGAGCGTGTTCCGGGGCATCGAGGGCTTCGGGGCCTCGTCGCTGGTGCACACGGCCCGGCTGCTGTCGCTGAGCGAGGACCTGCCGGTGGCAGTGGTGATCGTGGACACCGAGGAGCGGGTGCGCGCCTTCCTGCCGCAACTGGACGAACTGGTGGCGGAGGGGTTGGTGGTGCTCGACCCCTGCGAGGTGATCCGGTACGTCGGGCGCGACGGCGACGGTGGCAGCCACGGCGAGGGCGACCGCGGTGGGCTCGGCGGTCCCGGTCCCGGTCCCGGTCCCGGTGGCGACGGGGCGGAGGCGGGGCGGTGAACTGGCTGCTGGTGGTGGTCGGGGCGGTGGTCGGGGCGCCGCTGCGGTACCTGACCGACCGGGCGGTACAGGCCCGGCACGACTCGGTGTTCCCGTGGGGCACCTTCACCGTGAACGTGGCCGGCTGCCTGGTGCTCGGGCTGGTGACCGGGGCGGTCGCGGCCGGTGCGGCGTCCTCGCACGTCCAACTCCTGCTCGGGACGGGGCTCTGCGGGGCGCTGACGACCTATTCGACCTTCTCGTACGAGACGCTGCGGCTGGCCGAGGGCGGGGCCGGTCGGTACGCCCTGGCCAACGTGGTCGGCAGCGTGGCGGCGGGGCTGGCGGCCGTGTACGCCGGGGCGGGGCTGGCCTCGGCGTTCTGGGGGTGAGCGAGCCGGGGTGAGCGCCCGGGGACGGGTGGCCGGGCGGGTGCCCGGCCGGGTGGGCGCCCGGGCCGGTCCGGAGGTTTGAACCGGCGGGGTTGCGCCGGGTGGATGGCGTCCGGGGCTTCCTGCCGGACCGCCCGTGTCCCGTGGCCCGGGGCGCGCGTTGGGCACCGAAAGTGCCGCGCGCGATGGCGGCGGCCCGGGTGGGGCAGCGGAAGAGGGAGCTCGGTGGCGGCGATGCGTTCGGTGCGCGAGGTGGGCGCTCAGGAGGAACGTTCGGCCGGTCGTCCGGTGGCGGTCCGGCCGGCGGTGGTGCGGGCGGTGGCGGTCCGGCAGGCGGAGCCCAGGGCGGTGGCGGTGCGCAACGGTGTGGTGCGGGCGGCGGCGGTGCTGGCGGTGGCCGGACTGGGGCTGACCGGGTGCATGTCGGTGGGGCCGGGCGCGGACGAGAAGCACGGCACCGTCCCGGTCGGACAGTCGGGGACGGTCGGCAAGGCCGGGGCCGGGGCGTCGGCCTCGCCGACCGGCGGCCGTCAGGGCGGCGTGTCCGGGCGCCCGGAGCGCCCCGGGGGCGTGCAGGTGGCCAACACGCCGGGGGCGGCTCCGCCCCCGGTCCAGGGCGAGGTGTCTCCCGGCGTGAACGGCGCGGTCGCCGGTGCGGACACGGCGCAGGGCGCTCTGCCCGGCGAGGCCGCGCCCGGCGCGAACGGTGCCGCAGGGGGCGTGAGCGCTAGTGGCGCACCTCACTCGGGCACCGGTTCCTCCATCGGCGGGGCGGCGGCTGACACGGGTGGCACAGGCGGTACGGGAGGCGCTGCGGGCACCGGTGGCGGCGGTGGCTCCAGCGGCGGTGCGGGCGACGGGCGGTCCGGTGGCGGCGCCGTCACCAGCCCGGCGACGAGCCCGACCGCCCGGCCGTCGGCCTCCCCCGACGCCAGCCCCGTCACGCCCGTCCCGCCGGTCACCCCGGCCCCGGAGCCCTCGGCCGGCAACTCCGGATCTTCGGTACCGAGCCCCGGTTCGGGCGGGCACTAGCGCTCTGGCCAGTGCATTTGCCTCTGATCCCCAGGTTCCCCTATGGTGGTAGATCGTTCGTTTGATTCATTTGACTGGCGCCCTAATTCCCATCTGGCGCCCTTGGCGCGTTCCGGCGATCCGTGGCTGACCGCATAGAGGCGGTTGTGAAACAGAACCCGGACTTTGGCGCGTGCCACTTCCGGAAGGTTTTGCATGTCTCTCGTTGACGACGCCCGCTTCGCCATGCCCGCGAGCGAGTCCGCCGCCGATGTCACCCCCACCGATGCCCCCGAGGTCGCGCCGATCGACGCCGACCAGGACATCGACCTCACCGCCGACCAGGACGCCGCCGACGAGGCCGCGTCCGAGGAGAGCGCCGAGGCCGCCGAGCCCACCATCACCTTCGGCGACCTGGGCCTGCACGACGACGTCGTGCGCGCCCTCGCCAAGCGCGGCGTGACCACCCCGTTCCCGATCCAGGCCGCGACCATCCCGGACGCGCTGGCCGGCAAGGACGTGCTGGGCCGCGGCCGTACCGGCTCCGGCAAGACCCTCAGCTTCGGCCTGCCGCTGCTGACCCGCCTCGCCGACGGCGAGCGCACCAAGCCCAAGCACCCGCGCGGCCTGATCCTCGTCCCGACCCGTGAGCTGGCCATGCAGGTGGCCGACGCGCTGGAGCCGTTCGGCTCGGTGCTCGGCCTCAAGCTCAAGGTCGTCTGCGGCGGCACCTCGATGTCGAACCAGATCTACGCGCTGGAGCGTGGCGTCGACGTCCTGGTCGCCACCCCCGGCCGCCTGCGCGACCTGCTGAACCGCGGCAGCGCCAAGCTGGGCGACGTGCGGACCGTCGTGCTCGACGAGGCCGACCAGATGGCCGACATGGGCTTCCTGCCCGAGGTCACCGAGATCCTCGACCAGGTGCCGGCCGGCGGCCAGCGCCTGCTGTTCTCCGCCACCCTGGAGAACGAGATCGACACCCTGGTCAAGCGCTACCTGAAGAACCCGGTCACCCACGAGGTCGACCCGTCGGCCGGTGCGGTCACCACCATGACCCACCACATCCTCGTGGTGAAGCCCAAGGACAAGGCGCCGATCACCAACGCGATCGCCGCCCGCAAGGGCCGCACGATCATCTTCGTCCGTACCCAGATGGGCGCCGACCGCGTCGCCGAGCAGCTCATCGAGGCCGGCGTGAAGGCCGACGCGCTGCACGGCGGGATGACCCAGGGCGCCCGTACCCGCGTCCTCGGCGACTTCAAGGACGGCTACGTCAACGTCGTCGTCGCGACCGACGTCGCCGCCCGCGGCATCCACGTCGACGGCATCGACCTGGTCCTGAACGTGGACCCGGCCGGCGACCACAAGGACTACCTGCACCGCTCCGGCCGCACCGCGCGGGCCGGCCGCTCCGGCGCCGTCGTCACCCTGGTGCTGCCGCACCAGCGTCGCGGCGTGTTCCGCCTGATGGAGGACGCGGGCGTGGACGCCTCGCGCCACATCCTCGACCACGCCTTCGACGCCGAGGTCGCCAAGATCACCGGCGCCCGTTCGCTGATCGAGGTCCAGGCCGAGAGCGCCGCCGGCATCGCCGGTGCCGCCGAGCGCGAGCTCGCCGACATGACCCGCCAGCTGGAGCGCGCGCAGCGCCGCGCCACCGAGCTGCGCGAGGAGGCCGACCGCCTGGCCGCCCGTGCCGCGCGCGAGCGGGCCGACCTGGGCATCGAGGACGAGGCGCCCGCCGCCGAGGCCGAGACCGCCGAGACCACCGAGGCCCCCGCGGAGACGGCCGCCCCGGTCGCCGCCGCGACCGAGGAGCGGACCCCGTCGTACCGCGAGGCGCGCACCGAGCGTCCGGCGTACGGCCGTGACCGTGACGACCGCGGCCGTGACGACCGCGGTGGTCGCTCGGGTGGCTTCAACCGTGACCGTGACGACCGCGGCGGCCGCTCGGGTGGCTTCAACCGCGACGACCGCGGTGGCAGCCGTTCCTTCGGTGACCGTGACAACCGCTCGGGTGGCTTCAACCGCGACGACCGTGGCGGCAGCCGTTCCTTCGGTGACCGTGACAACCGTTCCGGTGGCTTCAACCGCGACGACCGTGGCGGCAGCCGTTCCTTCGGCGACCGTCCGGCCCGCTCCTTCGGTGACCGCCCGGCCTACGGCGACCGCGACAACCGCGGTGGCGCCGGCGCCGGCGGCAGCAGCAGCCGTCCGTTCTCCCGCCGCGACGACCACCGCTCCGGTGGCCGCCCGCAGGCCTCCGGCGGTTTCAACCGTGACCGTGACGACCGCGGTGGCAGCCGTTCCTTCGGTGACCGCGACAACCGCTCCGGTGGTTTCAACTCGGGTGGCTTCAACCGCGACGACCGCAAGCCGCGCTGGAAGAACTGACACCGCGTAGCGCCTCGCGCCGACGCCCGACGGGCCCGCTCCACTTCGGTGGGGCGGGCCCGTCCGCGTTCCCGCTCCGGCTGTTGTTCTGTTGGTGAGAATAACCTGTGGCGCGGGGGTACCCCGCTCCCGTACGGTCGCCGTCATGAGCAGCAGACTGCACAACGTGGCGGTGGTGAACGAGGAGATCGCCCTGCGGGGGAGCTACCGGGCGGCCGGGGGCGAGCTCGTCCAGGTGGCGGAGCCGCTGGCGGCGGCCAGGGCGGGGACGGTGTCGTACGCGCCGCAGGCGCTGGACGCGCTCCTGCGGGCCGGAGCACCGGGCCCGGCGGCGCCGGGGCGGGCGGCCGTCGAGGTGACGGCCGAGGGCAGCATCGGGGCCGCCCGGCGGCTGGTGGAGGCCGGGGCCGGCCGCGTGGGCGTGCTCAACTTCGCCTCGGCGCGCAATCCGGGCGGAGGCTATCTGCGCGGTGCCCGGGCCCAGGAGGAGGACCTCTGCCGGAGCGCCCTGCTGTACTCCTGTCTGCTGGAGGCGCCGGACTACTACGAGGCGCACCGGGCCTCCGGCGACCTGAGGTACAGCCACCGGGTGATCGTCTCGCCCGACGTCCCGGTGATCCGGAGCGAGAAGGGGGAGCTGCTGGCGCGGCCCTACCCGGTGACCTTCCTGACCTCGCCCGCGCCGAACGCCGGCCAGCTGGCGCGGCGTTCCGAGAGCGCGGACGGTCGGGGCGTGGACGGTCGGGGCGTGGACGGTCGGGGCGCGGATGTCCGGGGCGTGCTCGCCGAGCGGGCGGCCCGGGTGCTCGCGGCGGCGGCCCGGCACGAGATCCGCGCGCTCGTGCTGGGGGCCTGGGGCTGCGGGGTGTTCCGCAACGACCCGGCGCAGGTCGCGGAGGCCTTCGAGGGAGCGCTGGCCCAGTACGGTCCGGCCTTCGACCGGGTCGTGTTCGCGGTCTGGGACCGCACGCCCGTCTCGGCGAACCGGGCCGCCTTCGAGGCCCGGTTCGGCGCGGCCGTCGGCTGACGGACGACCGCGCCGGGAGGGGCGGGTGCCGCGGGGCGGCTCAGCGTTCGCGCGAGCCCAGGGCGGTCGCGGCGGTCGAGGCGGCAGCGACCACGCCGGTGACGGCGAGGACGGACGGCCAGGCGCCGATCTTCTTCGCCAGCGGGTGCGAGCCGCCGAAGGCCGCCACGTAGAGCCCGGTCAGCGCGGCCGCGGTGGCCGCGCCCGAGCGGCGGTGCCACTGGGCGGCGGCCCCGGCCCCGGCCACGGCCAGGACGGCGCCGCCCAGTTCACGCCGACCGGTCCACCGGGCGACGCCGTAGCCGCCGACCAGGCCGCTCGCCGCGGTCAGCGCGGCAGGCGCGGCGGCCGAGAGTACGTGCGGGATCCTCGCCATCGTCGACTCCACTCCTCAGAATCCTCGGGTCCGTCCGACCATAACCCGTCCGGTTCCCGGTCCGGTTCGCGGCCCGGTGCCGTGTTCGGCGGTCGGTGCGGCGCCGCGCCCCGGCTCAGGCCGCCCGACGGGTGCCGCTACCGGAACGCCTGCTCGAACGGGACGGCCGGAGCCACCCGGGAGAGCCGGTCCGCGGCCTCGGCCGGTGCCAGCACCCGTTCCAGCCGGAGATCCCCCGGGACCTGCTGGATGAACCGGCCGGCCGACCAACTGCGCTCGTACGCCTGCGGGTCCAGCACCAGGGTGCGGAGGCCGTCGACCACCGGGATGTCGCTCGGCGTGCCCTCGTTCCAGATCCATATCCCGTCGGGCGCGACCAGGTTGAAGGAGCCGTACGCGGTGACCCGCCGGCGACCGTCCAGTTCCCGGGTCCGGCTCAGCGCGACGACCTCCGGGTCCGGCACGGGACCGGGCAGCTGTCCGCCGCCGATCAGCACGTCGGCGAGCAGCGTGTGCAGCTGGAAGTTGTCGGTCAGGCCGTCCATCCGCAGCAGGTAGCCGGTGCCGCTCGGGCGGTCCAGCACCAGCAGCGGCTCGTCGTCGAGCGTCTTCGCCAGGTGGAGCAGACCCTTGAGGTCGTGTCTCCCCTCGCCGTACCGGTCGATCAGTTCGACCAGGACGTCCGTCACGCCGGAGGTCCGGGCCGCGGTGCGGACGGCGGCGTGGCCGAGGACCGCGAACGAGGCCATCTGCCACAGGTGCAGCGTCCACCAGCCGATCACGGCCCGGTGCGCGTGCCGTTCGTCCAGCCGGTCCGGGTCCTCGATCCGGGCGTGCGCCGGGCCCGGGTCGTCCTCGTCCGGGTCGGGCAGCTCGCCGCCGCCGGTCTCCCGCCAGCGGTCCACCAGCAGCAGTGCGCCGCTCAGCGCGCCACGCAGGCCCGCCAGTACGTGGTCGGCGCAGGCCAGTGGGTCGGCGCCGCGCTCGACGCAGGCGCCGACCATCATCGCCAGCTGGGCCCGGGGGAACGGCGGGGTGTCCGGGAGCAGCGCGGCCAGTCGGGGGCCGACCGCGGCGGACTCCCGTTCCCCGGCCGGTCCCAGCAGTCCGCCGAGCCGTCGGAACGCGGCTTCGAGGTGTTCGGCGTCGCCGGCCTCGGTCGCCGCCTCCAGGTCGGCTGTCGCCCCTTCGAGGGTGGGCTGTTGACGGTCCGACGGATCAGCGGACCCGCCGTGCGGGGCAATGCGGTCGGACACCATTCGCCGCAGCATAGGCGTCCGCCCGGACACCCGGGCCGTCGGGTGCCGGCCCGCGCCCGCTCCCCGGGTGCGCCTACCGGTCCCCGGCACACCCACCGTCTCCGGCCGGTCCGAGACCGCGGCGGTCCGTCCGGTGAAATCGCCCGCGGGGGACGGGCGGTGTGATCCATACTCGCGCGGGTGACCGAGACCCGTGCCCTGACGGCCCCCGCCACCGCTGTGGCGGCCCCCTCCACCGCCGTGGCGGAACCCGCTCTGCAGGTGGCCCCGCTCGAACTCTTCCTCGATCTCGTCTTCGTCTTCACGATCACCCAGCTCACCGGGAGTCTGGTCCACCACCTCACCGTGGGCGGCCTCGTCCAGGTGATGGTGATGCTGGCCGTGATCTGGTGGATGTACGACGCGTTCATCTGGCTGACCAACGCCATGCCGCCGAGCACCCACCCGCGGCGCGGCCTGCTGATGCTCGCCATGGCGGGCTTCCTGGTGATCTCGCTCGCCGTCCCGCACGCCTTCGAGGGCAGCGGAGTGGCCTTCGGCTGGGCGTACCTGCTGGTGGTCGCCGTGCACACCGGTATGTTCGCGGCCTCCGGCGTGGTGCTCGCCTCCGTCCTGCGGATGGGTGGGCTCAACCTGGTCGGCACCGCCCTGGTGGTGGCCGGCGGCTATCTCGCCGGGGTCCCCCAACTCGTCTGCTGGGCGGGTGCCTTCGCGCTGCAGTTCGCGGTGCCCGGGCTGGTCGACCTGCCGCGGTTCCAGCTCCGTTCGGACCATTTCGTGGAACGCCACGGACTGATCGTGATCATCGCGTTCGGCGAGTCCGTGATCGCCATCGGCGTCGGTGCCGGGACCGCCGACCTCACCGTCCCGCTGGTCGCCGTCGCCCTGCTGAGCCTGACCGTCTGCGTGGGCCTCTGGTGGGCCTACTTCGGCCACGACGACGACGCCCGCGCCGAGCACCACATGGCGGCGCTCCCGGCGGAGCGCCGCAACCGGCTCGCCGTCAGCGTCTACAACCTCGGTCACTACGGGCTGCTGCTGGGGGTCCTGCTCTTCGCCACCGGGGTGAAGTCCGCCGTCGCCCACCCGGACGCCCCGATCGGCACCGGCCAGGCCGCTGCCCTGGCCGGTGGCGTCGCCCTCTTCCTCGTCGTCAACACCGCGGTGCGGCGGACCTTCGCGCTGACCCCGAACCTCCCCCGTCTGCTCGCGGCCGGCGCGCTGGTGGGTACCGTCGAACTCGGCACCGCCGTCTCGGCGCTGGCCCAGGTGGCCGCCGTCGTCGCGGTGCTCGGCGCGGCCTTCGGTCACGAGGCCTGTCGGCCCCGGGTGAGAGACTCCACCCCGTGACTGAGCATGTGATCACGGACGGCCTCTACCGGGTGCGCAACGTCGGCAGCGGGCTGCTGCTGGAGGTCGCCGACGGGAGCCGCCGCAGTGGGGCCAAGGTCGTCCTCGGGGTGGAGAGCGGCTCCGACGCCCAGCTCTGGCGGCTCACCGCCGTCCATCCGGGCGGTGCCCTCTACCACCTGGAGAACGCCGGGAGCGGCAAGCGCCTCGACGTCACCGGGGCGTCCCCGGAGGACGGCGTGCTGATCCAGCAGTGGTCACCCAACGCCTTCGGGGCCCAGGAATGGCTCCTCGAACACCATCTCGACGCTCCCGGCACCTACACCCTGACCAGCTTCATCAGCGGCAAGCCGCTCACCGCCACCACCCCCGGCGACCCGGTCGAACAGCGCGAGGAGATCGACTCGCCCACGCAGTGGTGGCACCTGGAGCGCCAGGGGTAGGGCGGCGAGGGCCGGTCGTCAGGCCGAGAGGTTGGCGCGGAGGGCGGCCAGGTCGGCCTCGGTGGTGCCGTGGGCGTGCAGGTAGTCGGCGACGGAGCCGTGCCGAGCGCGGATCCAGCCGAGGGACGAGGCCAGGAGCGGGGCCGCGACGGGGCGGGAGACGCGCTCGGTGCCGGTCTCGTCGACGTAGGGGGTCGGGCCGTCCAGCAGACCGAGGCCGGCGTTGGAGAGCAGGAAGTCGGCCGTCAGGTCGTCGTCGGAGGCCCCGAGCAGGGACTGCACGACGGCGATGGTCAGGCCGGTGCGGTCCTTGCCGACGGCGCAGTGGACGACGGCCGGCACACCGTCGGCGGCGCCGAGCCGGCGGATGGCGGCGACCAGGGAGGGACCGGCGGTCTCGGCCATGAAGGGGTAGAGCTCGGCCTGGTCCTCGGGCCACGGACGGTCGACGTCCTCGCGGTTGGCCGGCAGGGTGGGCAGGCTGACCGCGTCGTGGGAGAGGCCGAACCGCAGATCGGGCCAGGTCTCCAGTTCGAAGGGACTGCGCAGGTCGATCACGGTCCGCAGACCGAGGTCCTTGAGCCGCTGGGCGCCTTCCGGGGTGAGGCTGTGGAAGGAGCCGGAGCGGTAGAGCACGCCCGTGCGGAGGGTCCCGACGCCCCCGGCGTCGCGGAAGTTGCGCACGCCGGGGATGTCGAGGAAGGCGGACGGCAGGTCGGGTTCACGGTCCGGCAGGTCGTCGGTCATGGGCTCCACCGTACGGGCGGGGGAGCCGGCTGGGGAAGGAAACGGACCGTGAGGTCTCAGCGACCGCCGGACACGTCCAGGAAGGTGCCCGTGCTGTAGGAGGCGGCGGGGGAGAGCAGGTAGAGGATCGCCTCGGCGACCTCCTCCGGCTGCCCGCCGCGCCGCATCGGCAGCCCGGGCGCGACCCGGTCGACCCGGCCGGGCTCGCCGCCCAGCGCGTGGATGTCGGTGTGGATCAGGCCGGGTCGGACGGCGTTGACCCGGATGCCCTCGGCGGCGACCTCCAGGGCCAGGCCGCGGGTCATCGAGTCGACCGCGCCCTTGGCGGCCGCGTAGTCCACGTACTCGTTCGGCGAGCCGAGCCGGGAGGCGGCCGAGGAGACGTTGACGATGGCGCCGCCGTGCCCGCCGTACCGGGTGGACATCCGGCGGACGGCCTGCGCGGCGCAGAGGAACGGACCGGTGATGTTGGAGGCCCAGATCCGGGTCAGCCGGTCCTCGTCGATCTCCTCCAGCCGGCACTGCTTCTCCAGCGTGCCGGCGTTGTTCACCAGGGCCGTGAGCGGCCCCAGTTCGGTGTCCACGGCGGCGAACAGCCGCTCGACCTCGGCGGTCCGGGTGACGTCGGCCCGGACGGCGACGGCGGTGCCGCCCTCGGCCCGTACGGTGTCCACCACGGCGGTCGCGGCGGCCTCGTCGGAGCGGTAGTTGACGCAGACCCGGTAGCCGCGCCGCCCGGCCAGCAGGGCGGTGGCGGCGCCGATGCCGCGACCGGCACCGGTGATCAGGAGGACCTCCGGTCGGTCGGCCGGGCCGGACCGGTCGGCGGAGGAGGGCGCTGCGGCGGCGGAAGGAAGGGAGGACATGGTTCGAACGCTACCCGGTGACCGGCCGGCCGGGCGGGCCCGCCGGGAGCCTTTCCGGGCGCCGGAATTCGCTCGCCGGGCGGCGGCCCGGTGGGGCAGAATCCTCGGACCGCCGAGGCCCGTACGAGGCTTTGCGATCCGCGACCCGAGGAGAAGGCATGCCCCCCGCCCCCGGCACCGTCCTGCTCTCGGGCACCGTCCTGCTCTCGGGCATCGTCGGCTCGACCGCGTACGGCTTCGCGCACGCCGGCTCGGACATCGACCGGCTCGGCCTGTTCGCCGCCCCCACCGAGGACTTCCACGGTCTGGGCCGCCCGGCCGAGTCCCGGGTCACCACCGATCCCGACACCACCCTGCACGAGGCGGCCAAATGGTGCCGCCTGGCGCTCACCTGCAACCCGACCGCCTCCGAACTCGTCTGGCTGCCGGCCGACCTGTACGAGGTGCGCACCCCGCTGGGCGAGGAGCTGATCGCGATCCGCGACTCCTTCCTGAGCGCCGCGGCCGTCCGGAACTCCTATCTCGGCTACGCCGACCAGCAGTTCCGCAAGCTGCTCGGCCGCGACACCACCGACCGGGCCGGCCACCGCCGGGCGGCCAAGCACGCCCGCCACCTGGTCCGACTCGTCGAACAGGGCGTCCGGCTCCACGAGACGGGGGAGAACCTGGTCCGGCTGCCCGACCCCGAGCGGGTCCGCGCGCTCGGCGACCGCGTCGCCGAACACCCCGCCACCGCCGAGCCCCTGCTCGCCGCCGCCGCCGAACGCCTCGCCCGCCCCGGCGTCCTCCCGCCCGCCCCCGACCCGCGCCCCGCCGAAGCCTGGCTCCACCGCGTCCGCGCGGCCCTGTGGACCCCGCCGGTCCAGTCCGTCCCGCCCGCCCGCACCCCGCCGGTCCGGCCGCCCGCCGGGACCGGCGCGTCCGGGCAATCCACTGGCGGAGCCATGGGCGCCACCGGGTAGGATCGCCCTGGCCAGCTCCGCATGGGGCGGGTCGCGGGCCGCTAGCTCAATTGGCAGAGCTGCGGACTTTTAATCCGTAGGTTCAGGGTTCGAGCCCCTGGCGGCCCACCGTGAAGGCCCAGCGTCGGACGTCTCCGACCTGGGCCTTTCGGGTTTTCGGTGGCCCCGCTGGGCCCGGGGGTGCGGGCGGCGGCGGGTGCCGGGTGAGTGGCCGTCAGGGGGTCGGGGTCTCGGTCGGTGTGCGGTGTGGCGGGTGAAGTGCCGCCGGTGCCGGGGGACATGGGGCGGTGCCCGGGCCGGGTCGCGCAGGCTGTTTGATGCGGCCGGATTCATATGAGCGGCTTGTATGCTCCGAACGGGGCTCGCTGTGGCTGCAGGGGCCCCGGGGGGTGGGGTGGACACAGCCGCAGGGGGCGTTCGTCGGTCATTACGACCTTCGTATGTGCAACCCGGGGGCGATCCAGGCCGTCTTCCTTGTGGCAGAGCGCCCGGTCGTGCGGCGCAGCGTCCGCCGATGAAAGGGACTCGGATGTCAGGTCAGTGGGGCGAGGGCCCGGCTCGTGGCGACGACGCGCCCGGTGCGGGGCTCACGACCGAGGGCGGCGACGGCGCGGTGCCGCAGCCGCGGACCGGGGGACGGGCGGAGGCCCGACGCGCGGCCCAGGGCAAGGCAACACCGGCCAGGGGAACACCGGGCACGGGAACGCGGGCCGGGGGAACGCGGGCCCCGGGGGAGCAGGCCGCCGGGGGGCGGGCGGCCGCCCGCAACAGCCGCAAGCCCAGGAAGAACGTGAAGAAGATCGTTGCCTGGTCGGCCGCGGGCGTGCTGGTTCTGGTCGCCGGCGCGGGCGGCGCGATCTACCTCAAGCTGAACGCCAACATCAAGACCTTCGACGCGGACGCGATAGCCGGCGACCGGCCGCCGGAGGCGCAGGCCGACGCCAACGGCAACAAGCCGGTCAACGTCCTGCTGATCGGCTCCGACAGCCGCGGCAAGGACAACTCCGACCTCGGCGGCGGCGAGGAGGACGGCGGCGCCCGCTCGGACACCACGATCCTGCTGCACGTCTACGCGGACCACAAGCACGCCGTCGGCATCTCCATCCCGCGCAACGCCATGGTGCCGATCCCGGCCTGCAAGCTGCCGAACGGTTCGTGGAGCAAGGCGGCCACCAGCGATCTGTTCAACGCGGCCTTCTCCAAGGGCGGCAGCGACGACGGCAATCCGGCCTGCACCCAGAACACGGTGGAGAAGCTCACGGGCATCCGGGTCGACCACACCATCGTGGTGGACTTCCAGGGCTTCTCCGCGATGACCAAGGCCGTCAACGGGGTGGACATCTGCCTGCCGCAGCCGATCTACGAGGGTGACATCAACCCCAAGCTCCCCAAGAAGGGCAAGGTCGTCCTGCCGGAGGGCAAGCAGAAGGTCGAGGGCCAGCAGGCGCTCGACTACGTCCGGCTGCGGCACGGCATCGGTGACGGTTCGGACATCGGGCGGATGAAGCGCCAGCAGGCCTTCCTCGGCTCGCTCGCCTCCAACATCAAGGGCCAGGGCCTCAACCCCACCACACTGCTGCCGCTCGCGGACGCCGCCACCAAGTCGATGATCGTCGACCCGGGCCTCGGCTCCGCCGACAAGCTGCTCGCCTTCGGTCTCTCGCTGAAGAACATCGACCTGCACGAGCTCAAGTTCGTCACCCTGCCCTGGCGTTTCCGCACCCAGGACAAGAACATCGACATCATCCAGTCGGACGCCACCAAGCTCTGGGAGACCCTCAAGGCCGACCGGACCATCGACGGCCAGAACGCCACCGGGGAACAGCCGGCGGCCGCCGGCCAGGGCGCGCCGACCACCCCGGCGGCCCCGGTCGCGTCGAGCTCGGCACCCGGGCCGTCCGCCGACGCGGGCAACGCGGCCGTCAAGGTGAGCGTCTACAACGGGACCACCGTCTCCGGCCTGGACGGCAAGGCCAGCGAGCTGCTGAAGGGGGCGAAGTTCGCCGCCTCCAAGGCGGGCCCCGCCGCCGCCACCAAGTACACGACCACGATGGTCGAGTACGGCTCCGGGCAGAAGGCCAACGCCGACAAGGTCGCCGCGCTGTTCCCCGGGGCGAGCGTCGAGGCCGCCAAGTCGCCCGGCATCACCGTCATCGTGGGCAAGGACTTCGCGGCCGCCAACGGCGACGCCGCGGCCGCGCCCGGCACCCCCGGCGCCTCGGCCGCCCCCTCGGCGCCGCCCTCGCTGCCCCCCAGCGTGACCAACGAGGCCCGCTCGGCGGACGACGACATCTGCGCCAACACCAGCTACGGCGGCGGCGGGTAGGAGCGGGGCGCCACGGACGCCGACCACGCCGGGCCCGGGGCGCGCCCGCCCGGGCCCGTGCCATGGCGGCCGGAGGGGGACCAGCAAGGGGGGCGCCGCCCGACAGGCGGACCTCATGGCCGAGGTCGCCCTGCGGACCGACATCGCGGCGCCGCGCCCCGTCGTGCCGGCCGCGCTCGACAGCCACGACGGGCTGACCGCCTGGTGGACCACCGAGGTGGACCGGGACGGCGACGTGCCGCTGCTCGACCTCCCGGACGTCCCCGAGCCGTTCCGGCTCCGCCGGGAGCGCGCCGACCGGGACCGGGTGGTCCGGACGAACGTGGGCACCTTCCCGCCGCACTGGGCGGGTACCTGGACGGCTGGGACCTCGCCGGCCGGCCGGGCCCCCGGGCGACGCACGCCCGGTCGTCCGTGCCCGGGCGGCGCACACCCGGCCGCCCGGCCCGCCCCACCGGCCGCCGTCCGGTGGCGCGATCGCGGTGGCGCGGCGAGGGTGGGCGGTGCACCGCCGTGCGGCCGCCCCGCCGCCGGGCAGCCACCCGGGCGTCCCGTCCGGCATCCCCGTCGGGCAATCCGTCGGGCACTCCGTCCGGGCACCGGCGACCGCCGCCGCCCACCGGCACCCCCGACCGGCGGCGGAGGAACACGGCGGACGAACACGGCGGAGGAACCAGTGCTTCTGGAGGCCCAGCGATGTCCGTAGTGACCGATCCGTACAAGCCCGGCACCCCGTGCTGGATCGACCTGATGGCGAGCGACCAGCAGGCCGCGCTCGACTTCTACCGCGACCTGTTCGGTTGGCAGGGCGAGGTCGGCCCGCCGGAGTTCGGCGGCTACGCCGTGTGCGCGTTGAACGGCAGGCCGGTGGCCGGGATCATGGCGCGGATGGCCCCGGAGGGCCAGCCCCTCCCGCCCGTCGGCTGGACCACCTACCTGGCCTCGGACGACGCCGACGCCGCCGCGCGGTCCGTGGCCGAGAGCGGCGGCACGATCCTCTACCCGGTGATGGACGTCGGCACCGTCGGCCGGATGCTGGTCGCGGCCGACCCGACCGGCGCGGTGTTCGGCGTCTGGCAGAAGGTCGACTTCATCGGCGCGGGCATCGTCAACGAGCCCGGCGCGCTGGTCTGGAACGAGCTCAACACTACGGACACCGACGCGGCCGGGGCGTTCTACGACCGGGCGCTGGGCCTGCGCCCGGCGACCGTCCAGGGCATGGCGGGCTACTACTCGCTCAATGTCGGCGACCGCACGGTGGGCGGCATGCAGCAGGTCCCCGACTACCTGGCACCCGGGACGAACCCGCACTGGATGACCTACTTCTCGGTGGACGACACCGACTCCACCGTGGACGCCCTGGTCCGGGCCGGCGGATCGGTGATCCAGCCGCCGTTCGCCATGCAGGCGGGCCGGCTGGCCGTCGTGCAGGACCCGCAGGGCGCCGTCTTCGCGGTGATCGCCTCGCCCGGCTCGCCGTAGCCGCGGCGCCCCCGGAAGACCCCCGTTCCCGCGACGCGCCGCCGGGAATGGGGGTCTTCCCCGCGTTCGCGGGTAAGACTGCACCCATGCTGGGGCTTCCGGACGACATCCGCGCTTTCCTCTTCGACCTCGACGGGGTGCTCACTCAGACCGCCAAGGTGCACGCAGCGGCCTGGAAGGACACCTTCGACGCCTTCCTGCGCGCCGAAGCGGCCCGCACCGGTGGCCAGTTCGTCCCCTTCGACGCCGTCACCGACTACGACACCCACGTCGACGGCCGCCCGAGACTCGACGGCACCCGGGCGTTCCTGCACAGCCGGGGCATCGACCTGCCCGAGGGCACCGACGCGGACCCGCCCGGTGCCCGGACCGTGCACGGCGTCAGCCTGGCCAAGAACGACACCGTGCTGCGCATGATCCGCGAACAGGGCGTCCAGCCCTACGACGGCTCGGTCGCCTACGTGCACCGGCTGCGCGCGCTCGGGCTGCCCGCCGCGGTGGTCTCGTCCAGCGCCAACTGCCGGGACGTGCTGCGTGCCGCCGGGATCGAGGAGCTGTTCGACGTCGTCGTGGACGGCGTCGTCGCCAAGCGGGAGGGCCTGCCGGGCAAGCCCGCGCCGGACACCTACCTGGCCGCCGCCCGGGACCTGGGTGTCGAGCCCGCGCACGCCGCGGTCTTCGAGGACGCGCTCGCCGGGGTCTCCTCCGGCCGGGCCGGCGGCTTCGGCGCGGTGGTCGGCGTGGACCGGACCGGGCAGGCCGCCGAACTGCGCCACCACGGCGCCACCGTGGTCGTCACCGACCTCGCCGAGCTGCTCGAAGGAGGCGCGGCATGACCGGGCTGGACAACTTCGCCGTCGATCCGTGGCAGATCGCCGAACAGGGCCTGGACCTGACCGCGATGGCCCGCGCCGAGTCCGTCTTCGCGCTCTCCAACGGCCACATCGGCCTGCGCGGCAACCTGGACGAGGGCGAGCCGCACGGTCTGCCCGGTACCTATCTGAACGGCGTCTTCGAGCTGCGCCCGCTGCCGTACGGCGAGGGCGGCTACGGCTACCCGGAGTCCAGCCAGAGCGTCATCAACGTGACCAACGGCAAGATCATCCGATTGCTGGTGGACGACGAGCCCTTCGATCTGCGCTACGGCGAACTGATCGGCCACCGGCGGTGGTTGGACTTCCGGGACGGGCTGCTGCGGCGCGAGGCGGAGTGGACCTCCCCGGCCGGGCGGACCGTCAAGGTGCACTCGACCCGGCTGGTCTCCCTCACCCAGCGGGCGATCGCCGCCGTGGAGTACACCGTGGAGGCGGTGGGCGCGCCGGTGCGGATCGTCCTGCAGTCGGAGCTGGTCGCCAACGAGCAGCTGCCCGGCGGCGCCGAGGGCGACCCGCGGGCCTCCGCCGTGCTGGAGGCGCCGCTGCTCGCCGAGGCGCACCACGCGGGCGGCAGCAAGGCCGTGCTGGTGCACCGCACCCGGTACAGCGGCATCCGGGTCGCGGCCGGGATGGACCACGTCATCGAGGGGCCGGACCGGCTGGACACCGTCGCCGAGGCGGAGGCGGACCACTGCCGGATCAGCGTCACCACCCTGCTCCAGCCGGGCGAGAAGCTGCGGTTGGTGAAGTTCATGTCCTACGGCTGGTCCGCGACCCGCTCGCTGCCCGCCGTCCGCGACCAGGTCGAGGCCGCGCTGACCGCCGCCCGGTACACCGGCTGGGACGGGCTGGTGGCCGAACAGGCCGCGTTCCTGGAGGAGTTCTGGGACACCAGCGACGTCGAGATCGAGGGCGACGTCGAACTCCAGCAGGCCGTCCGGTTCGCCGTCTTCCACGTGCTCCAGGCGGGTGCCCGCAGCGAGGAACGGGCCATTCCCGCCAAGGGGTTGACCGGTCCGGGGTACGACGGCCACAGCTTCTGGGACACCGAGACCTTCGTGCTTCCGGTGCTCACCTACTGCCTGCCGAGCGCGGTCAACCAGGCGCTGCGCTGGCGGCACACCACACTGCCGATGGCCCGCGACCGGGCGGTCCAACTCGGCCTCGCCGGCGCGGTGTTCCCCTGGCGGACGATCCGCGGCGAGGAGTGCTCCGGCTACTGGCCGGCCGGCACGGCGGCGTTCCACATCGGCGCGGACATCGCGGCCGCCGTCGCCCGCTACGTCCGGGCCACCGGGGACGTCGAGTTCGAGCGCGAGTACGGGCTGGAGCTGCTGGTCGAGACGGCCCGGATGTGGCGCTCGCTCGGCCACCACGACCCGGTCGGAAAGTTCCGCATCGAGGGGGTCACCGGGCCGGACGAGTACAGCGCCGTCGCCGACAACAACGTCTTCACCAACCTGATGGCGCAGAGCAACCTGCGCGCCGCCGCCGAGTCCGCCGCGCGGCACCCGCGCGAGGCGGCCGCGCTCGGGGTGGACACCGAGGAGACCGCCGCCTGGCGGGACGCCGCCGCGGCGATGTTCGTCCCCTACGACGAGAACCTCGGCGTCCACCCGCAGGCCGACGGCTTCACCGACCACCAGGTCTGGGACTTCGAGCACACCCCGCCGGAGAACTACCCGTTGCTGCTGCACTACCCGTACTTCGACCTGTACCGGAAGCAGGTGGTCAAGCAGGCCGACCTGGTGCTCGCCATGCAGGTGCGCGGGGACGCCTTCACCGACGAGCAGAAGGCCCGCAACTTCGCCTACTACGAGCGGCTGACCGTCCGCGACTCCTCGCTCTCCGCCTGCACCCAGGCGGTGATCGCCGCCGAGGTCGGGCAGCTGGACCTCGCGTACGACTACACGGCCGAAGCCGCCCTGATGGACCTCCACGACCTCGGCGGCAACACCCGCGACGGTCTGCACATGGCCTCGCTGGCCGGGGCCTGCATCGCCCTGGTGGCCGGGTTCGGAGGGCTGCGGGACCACGGCGAGTCGCCCTCCTTCCGGCCCCGGCTGCCGGCCGGGCTGATGCGGCTGAGCTTCTCGCTGATGATCCGGGGGCAGCTGCTCGGGGTGCGGATCACCCACGAGGGCACCACCTACACGCTGCGCCGCGGCGAGGTCATCCACCTGCGGCACGACGGGGAGGGCGTGCAGGTGAAGGCGGGCGAGCCGGTCACCCTGCCCACCACCGTGCCGCCCGCCCAGGAGCGGTGCGGCCAGCCGCCGGGCCGTGAGCCGGCGCGGCGCCAGCCGCAGGCGGGGGTGGTCAGCGGCACGCTGGGCCCCGGGCCGGAGCACCTGGCGGCCGAGTAGCCCGGCCGGTCGCCGCGGGCGGTCCCGCCCGTCACCCCTTCGGCCCCGGCCGGGGTGCGGCGCGGGCCGCCCCGCCGGAGGGTGCTGGTGTCCCGTGGCAACCGGCGGCCGGTGAAGGAGCGCCCCGTGGTGAGTGTGGCCGAGCAGATGGTGGAGGTGCTCCGGCAGGCCGGGGTGGAGCGGGTCTACGGAGTGGTGGGGGACAGCCTCAACCCGGTGGTGGACGCGATCCGGCGGGCCGAGGGCATCAGCTGGGTGCATGTCCGCAACGAGGAGGCCGGCGCCTTCGCGGCGGCCGCCGAGGCCGAGCTGAGCGGCCGGCTGGCGGTCTGCGCGGGCTCCTGCGGGCCCGGCAACACGCATCTGATCCAGGGCCTCTACGACGCCCAGCGCAGCGGCCTGCCGGTGCTGGCGCTCGCCTCGCACATCCCGTCCGGGCAGATCGGTACCGGCTTCTTCCAGGAGACCCACCCCGAGCGGGTGTTCACCGACTGCAGCAGCTGGTGCGAGACGCTGTCCACGCCCGCGCAGTCGCCCCGGCTGCCGCGGGTGGCGATCCAGCACGCGCTGGGCGCCCGCGGCGTCTCCGTCCTGGTCTTTCCCGGGGACGTCGCCGCGCTGCCGGCCGCCGGGCCGACCGGCAGCGGCGGCTTCCTCACCGAGCAGGCGGTCGCCGCGCCGCCCTGGGGGCAGGTCCAGGCGCTCGCCCGCGCCCTCAACGACGCCCGCAGGGTCACGCTGTTCTGCGGCGCGGGCGTCCGCGGGGCCCATGCCGAGGTGATGGCGGTCGCGCAGGCCCTGCAGGCGCCGGTCGGGCACTCCCTGCGCGGCAAGGAATGGATCCAGTTCGACAACCCCTACGACGTCGGCATGAGCGGTCTGCTCGGCTACGGCGCCTGTCACGAGGCGCTGCACTCCGCCGACCTGCTCGTCCTGCTCGGCACCGACTTCCCGTACGACTCCTTCCTCCCGCAGGCCCGCACCGTCCAGGTGGACCACGACGCCACCCGGCTGGGCCGCCGCACCCCGCTGGAGCTGGCGGTCCACGGCGACGTCTCGGCCACCCTGCGCGCCGTGCTGCCGCTGCTGGAGCCCAAGGACGACCGCGCCTTCCTGGACGAGATGCTGCGCAAGCACTGCCGCTCGCTGGAGGACGTGGTCGGGGCCTACACCCGCGACATCGAGAAGCACCTGCCGATCCACCCCGAGTACGTGGCCTCGGTGCTGGACGAGGTCGCCGCCGACGACGCGGTGTTCACCGTGGACACCGGCATGAACAACGTCTGGGCCGCCCGCTACCTCCGGCCGAACGGCCGCCGTCGGGTGATCGGCTCCTTCCTGCACGGTTCGATGGCCAACGCGCTGCCGCACGCGATCGGCGCCCAGCTGGCCTGTCCCGGCCGGCAGGTGGTGTCGATGTCCGGGGACGGCGGGCTCTCGATGCTGCTCGGCGAACTGCTCACCGTGGTCAGGCACCGGCTGCCGGTGAAGACGGTGGTGTTCAACAACGGCGCGCTCGGCATGATCAAGCTGGAGATGCTGGTCTCCGGCTACCCCGAGGCGGAGATCGACAACGGGGACGTCGACTACGCCGGGATCGCCCGGGCGATGGGCATCCCGGCCAAGCGGGTCACCGACCCGGCG
Source organism: Kitasatospora sp. NPDC059327 (assembly GCF_042752535.1). Taxonomy (NCBI): domain Bacteria; kingdom Bacillati; phylum Actinomycetota; class Actinomycetes; order Kitasatosporales; family Streptomycetaceae; genus Kitasatospora; species Kitasatospora sp. NPDC059327. Next base: position 22,173 of record NZ_JBHYYB010000050.1, read on the forward strand.
CGGGTGCGGGAGGTGCTCGCCGAGGCGCTGGAACGGCCCGGCCCGGCGCTGGTGGACGTGGTCACCGACCCGAACGCGCTCTCCATCCCGCCGCACATCACGGCCGCCCAGGTGAAGGGGTTCGCGCTGGCGGCCGGGCGGACGGTGCTCTCCGGTGGGGTCGGGCGCATGATCGACCTGGCCCGGAGCAACCTGCGGAACATCCCCCGGCCGTAGTGCCCGTCCCGGGGCCCGCCCCGGGCCCGTCCGGCGGGCCGGGCGCGGGATCGTCGAGGGTTTGCCTCTGGGGCAAATCTCTTGCCTGTGCGGCACGCGAGGTGTCCACTGGTCACATGACCACCAGCCCACCCGGCCCCTCGACCCCCGGCGACCGGATCGACGACGTGGAGGTCGTCGGCCTCGCCGCGAGGCTGCGCGAGCACCGACTCGGCAGTCGCCTCACGCTGGAGGTCGCCGCCTCGCGGGTCGGACTCTCCCCAGCCTATCTGTCCCGGCTGGAGACCGGCCGCCGGCAGCCCTCGCTGCCCGTCCTGCTCGGCCTCGCCCGCGCCTACGGCACCTCCGTCTCCGGCCTGCTCGGCGAGTCCATGGCCGAGCCGGACCCGGTGGTGCGCGGCGGCGCGATCGAACCGGGCCGCGCGGGCGGCTGGGGCTACCGCCGGGCCGGTGCCCCCGGCCGGGCGATGCAGGCGCTGCGCGTCCACGTCCCCCAGGGCGTGCAGGACGACGTGGTTCGGGTCCACCCCGGCGAGGAGTGGCTCTACGTCCTCCAGGGCCGGCTGCGGCTGACCCTCGGCGACCGCGTCCACCAGCTCGCGGAGGGCGACTCCGCGCACTTCGACTCGCTCACCCCGCACTGCATCGCCGCCGACTCGGCGGGCGGGGTCGAGCTGCTCTTCGTCCACACCCTGCTGCAGAGCCCCGGCGGCGAACTCTGCCTCGGCGGCGGTCCTGTCGCACCCCACTGACCCACCGTCAGAACTCCTGGAGGAGATCTCCCATGGCTGATCCCACCACCACCGTCACCACCGTCACCGCCGACACCGCGGCCGGGGCCGCGGCCCCCGCCGTCGCCCCGAAGACCGTCGACGCCGGCAAGTGGGCCAACCGCCGGGTCGGCATCCGGGTGCTGATCTACATGGTCGCCACCCATGCCTTCGCCGGCTTCGTCATCCTGCTGTTCGAGCTGGGCAACCGGAACAAGTAGCCTCCCCGGCAAGGTCGTTCGCCGGCGTAGCGGAAGGCCTCGGCGGCGTGGGTGCCGAGCCTTCCGGTCACGCCGTGCGCAGCAGCTCGCAGAGCGCGTCCAGGGCGGCCGGGAAGAGCCGGTCGGGCGGGGTGGCGTAGCCGACCACCAGGGCGGGCGGGGCCTGCGGGGCGAGTGCCGGGTCGGCCAGGTGCCAGGAGAGGCCGGTGACGGCCAGGTCCAGGGCCTCGGCGCGGGCCAGCAGATCGGCCTCCGACCGTGCGCCGGGCGGCAGTCGCAGCACCGCGTGCAGCCCGGCGGCGATGCCCGTGACCCGGACGTGCGGGGCGCGGGCGGCGAGCGCCGCGACGAGCGCGTCCCGCCGCCGGCGGTAGTGCAGCCGGCAGCGGCGCACGTGGCGGTCGTAGGTACCGGAGGTGATCAGCTCGGCGAGGGTCAGCTGGTCCAGCACCGGGGACATGGTGTCGGCCCGTTGCTTCAGCCGGGCCACCGGCTCGACCAGGGCGTCCGGCAGGGCGAGCCAGGCCAGCCGCAGGCCGGGGGCCAGGCTCTTGGCCGCGGTGCCCGCGTACACGACCCGTTCGGGGTCGAGGGCCTGCATCGCGCCGAGCGGCTGCCGGTCGTAGCGGAACTCGCCGTCGTAGTCGTCCTCGATCACGTACCCGTCCAGTTCCCGGGCCCAGCCGACGGCGGCCGACCGCCGTTCGGCGGCCAGCGCCGCGCCGGTCGGGTACTGGTGGGCGGGGGTGAGCAGGACGGCCGCGTCCCGCCGGGCGCCGAGCAGGTCGGTCCGGGCACCCGCGTCGTCCAGGGGCAGCGGCGCCGGGGTCAGCCCGGCGGCCCGGACCGACTCGCGCTGCGGCGGCAGCCCGTACCCCTCGACCGCCAGGGTCCGGGCGCCGCGGGCCCGCCCCGGTCCGCGCTCGCGCAGGGCGGTGCAGAGCAGGCCGATGCCCTGGGTGAAGCCGGAGCAGATCAGCAGGTGGTCCGGGTCGGTCCGGACACCGCGCACCCGGGCGAGGTAGTCGGTGAGCGCCTGCCGCAGCTCGATCCGCCCGAGCGGGCTGCCGTAGCCGAAGGCCTCGTGCGGCGCGGTGGCGAGCGCCCGCCGGGCGGCGGCCAGCCAGGCGGTGCGCGGGAAGAGCGAGACGTCCGGCCGGCCGGGCGTCAGGTCGTACCGGGCCGTCCGGCGCCCGTGCGGCAGGTCGGCCGCGCGGGTGGCGGGCCGGGGCGCGGTCCGCCCGGCCACCGTGGTGCCCGACCCCTGCCGTGAGGCGAGCCACCCCTCGGCGGTGAGCTGCCCGTAGGCCTCGACCACGGTGTTGCGGGCGATCCCGAGGTCCTCGCCGAGCGCCCGGGACGACGGCAGGCGGGTGCCCGGGGCCAGCCGGCCGTCCTGCACGGCCTCCCGCAGCGCGTCCTCCAGCGCCGCCCGCAGACCGACCCCGGCGGCCCGGCGGCCGGTGAGGTCGAGGTGCAGATCGCCGCCGAAGGCGGTCCAGGAGGTGCTGCTCATGGGCGGGAGGAGCCGATCCGTGCGGGGCGCTGTGCCGTCCGGGCTTGTGTCCGTACCGGATTATCGTCGGTCCCCGCCGCGGTGGGCCGCCCTGGTCGCCGTCCCGGCCGCTCCGGTGCAGGGGTGCAGCCCGGGCCGATCGGGGGCAGTAGCGGCGACAGCTGCCCGACAGAGTCCTAGAGAACATGGCAGTAAAGGCTGGACAGGTCGACTGGCGGTCTGTCAGGATCGGTGCTGTCGCCGGACAGCAGGCCGGCGGGCACACCAGGGGAGGATCCACCATGACGCAGGACAACCAGCCGCAGTTCGTCTCGGTACCCGTGCCGAGCCAGTACGTCACGCAGGTGTACGCCTACCTCGCGGAACTGACCGGTGCCACGGCGGGCATCGGGACGGCGGCGGGCGGCGGGACCCCGGTTCCGCCGGTCCCCCCGGCCGGACCGGCGGAGGCGGCCGGGGCGGACGACGGCAAGCTCCCGGTCGTCGAGTGGACCGTCGAGGACTTCCGCCAGCTGATGATCGAGCCGCTGGGCTCGGTGCAGACGGTGGCCCGGGTGCTGGACATCCTGGCGGAGCGGCCGGACGCGCGGGTGAGCTACACCGCGCTGGCCACCCGGCTCGGCGTGGAGAAGAAGAGCCTGCAGGGCAACCTGGCCGCCTTCACCCGGGCGGTGCACCAGCACTACCGGCGCCGCAACTGGCCGATGACCTGGGTGGAGGCGCTCACCAGTGAGCCCGGGCTCAAGTCGGAGTTCTTCTACACGGTGAACGCGACCCTCGCGAAGCGCTGGCTGGAGGCGCGCGCGCAGGGCTGAGCGGCTCGGTCCGACGGGGGAGCGTGTGTACGGTACTCCACCCGTCTACCGGATTCGGCGCCAGCCCTCGCCCGGCCTGCCCGGCTCCGTCACCGGAGCCGGGCCGAAGTCGTACCGCACCCCGTCGGGCCCGAAGGCGAGCAGCGACACCGAGGACGAGCCCCAGATCCGTCCGTCGCCGAACTCCCGCCGCTGGATCAGCGCCGCCGGATCGTCGAGCGCCAGGCCGTCGCCGGAGACGATCGGGAGCCACGCGCCCCACGCCCGCTCCGTCGGGGCCGGGCCGGGCGTCGGCGAGGGTCGGGCGGCGGCCTCGAAGCGGGCCCGGAAGTGCGCGGCCCGGGCGGCCATCAGCGAGCGGACCAGTGCCGAGGTCGTCCGGTCCTCGGCCAGCCCCTCCAGCCCGTCGTTGAGCACGACGCTCAGGCCGGACGGCAGCGCGCGCTCCGTCAGGGCGCTGCCGCCCCAGCTCAGCACCCGGGCCCCGGCGGGGCCGGCGAGGACCAGGTGGAACGGGTCGTAGCGCTCCAGGTCGACCCCGGCGAGCCCGCCGTCCCGCAGGGCGGTCAGCGGCAGTTCGCCGCGCGAGAGCCGCGCCCGGGCCGGCGCCATGCTCCCGAAGCCGTTCAGCAGACAGGCCGCGGCGGCCCCCGCGCCCGTCCCCGCCGCTCCCACCGTCCCCGCCGCTCCCACCGTCCCCGCTGCTGCCGCCGTCCCCGCCGTCCCCGCCGTCCCCGCCGTCGCCGGCTCGACGGCGAGCCACGTCCCGCCCGCCGCCAGGTCCAGCCCGCCGACGGCGGTCGGGTGCGCGGGCCAGTGGTGGCCCGGCGGGGCCCACCGCCGCCCGGCGTACTCGTCCCGCACCGCCAGCAGCAGCACGGGCACCGGCCGCGTCGGTTCGATGCTGACGAACGCGGTGCACACGATCCTGTCCCCCTGACCTCGCCCACACCGGGCGGCCCACCGGTACCGCCCTCCCCGCGATCCTCGCACGGCCGTTCGCATCCGGGCAGGCCCGCGCCCCTCGTTCTTCCGCCTTCGCCGTGCCACACTCGGGCGGGGCGTCCGGGAGCCCCGCCGCTGCCCGAGTGGCCCACGATTTCCGGGCCCGAATGTGCCGGTCCGACAGTCCACTCGGCCCCTAGGCTGGCCGGTATGACGACGACGAACGAGAACGCCACCGTGTCCGCCCCCGAGCAGCGGATCTCCCTCCCCGAGCAGTCCCCCGCCTTCTACCAGGCCATGGTCGCGCTGGACCGGGCCGCCCGGCAGGGCGTGGACCCGGTGCTGGCGGAGCTGGTGAAGGTGCACGCCTCGATGATCAACGGCTGCTCCTTCTGCATCGACATGCACGCCACGGACGCGCTGAAGAACGGCGAGCAGAACCACCGCCTGCTCTCCCTCCCCGCCTGGCGCGAGACCTCCTGGTTCACCGCCAAGGAGCGGGCGGCCCTCGCACTGACCGAGTCGGTCACCCTGCTGACCCAGGGGCACGTGCCGGACGCCGTCTACCAGGAGGCGGCCGAGCACTTCGAGCAGGCCGAGCTGGCCCAGCTGATCGCGCTGATCATCACCATCAACTCCTGGAACCGGATCGGCGTGACCTCCCGCCTGAGCCCGGCCGCCAAGTAGGGTGCGCGCCGTGACGACCACTCAGCGGGAACGGGCCCGCGCCCTGCACGCCCTGCACCGTCCGGGTGACCCGCTGGTCCTCGCCAACGTGTGGGACGCGGCGGGCGCCCGCCTGGTCGCCGCCGCCGGTGCCCGGGCCGTCGCGACGGCCAGTGCGAGCGTCTCCTGGACGCTCGGCAGCGCGGACGGGGAGGCGGCCGACCGCGACGAGGTGCTCGCCCAGACCGCGCTGGTCGTGCGCTCGGTCGGCCTGCCGGTGACGGCGGACCTGGAGGGCGGCTTCGGCGCGACGGCCGCCGAGGTCGGCGGGACGGTCACCGCGCTGCTCGCCACCGGCGCGGTCGGGGTGAACCTGGAGGACGGGGCACGGCCCGCCGCCGAGGCGGCGGAGCGGATCGCGGCGGCCCGGGCGGCCGCGGACGCGGCCGGTGTCGCGCTCTTCGTCAACGGGCGCACCGACGTCTTCCTGCGGCAGCTCGGCGATCCGGCCGGCCGGCTGGACGAGGCCGTCGCCCGTCTGCGGGCGTACGTGGCGGCGGGCGCGGACGGCGTGTTCGTGCCCGGGGTGGCGGATCCGGAGACGATCGCCGCCCTGGTGGCCGCCGTCCCGGCACCGCTGAACATCCTGGCCGGTCCGGGTTCGCCGTCGGTGCCGGAGCTGGCGAAGCTCGGGGTGGCCCGGGTCAGCCTGGGGCCGGGGCTGGCCAAGGCGGCGTACGCGGCGGTGCGCCGCGCCGCCGAGGAGGTGTACGCCGGGGGGACGTACACCGCGCTCGACGGCGGGCTCACCTACCAGGAGCTGAACGCGCTGGCGCGGGGCTGACCCGGCGCGACGCCGGACGGCGGAGGCCCGGCTTCGGCCGGGCCTCCGGCGGGCGGTCAGCCGATCTGCCCGCTGAGGCCGGGGTGGGTCATCTGGTTGGTGCCGATCGCCTCCACCTCCTGGGCGGTGTGCCCGACCAGCGGGAGCTTGCCCGCCTCGTGCAGGGCGAGGTCGGTGGGGGACAGGTTGAGGCCGCTGGAGAGCCCGTCCAGGGCGTCCGGCGACGTCGCGGTGGAGGTGGTGGCCGACGCGGCCGGGGCGGCCAGGGCGAGGCCTGCCATGGTGAGGGCGGCCAGGGTCGCGAGTTTCTTCATGGAACCCCCAACGACCCGGCCGCCCTCAGGTCACCGCGGCGGTGTCACACCGTCACCCGCAGGGTCCGCACGCTGTTGCTGATGAACGACCCGATCGGCTCCGGGGCGGCTCCCTCGGCCAGGGCGAGCCCGGGGAAGCGGTCGAACAGGTGGCGCAGCGCCGTCTCCGCCTCCATCCGGGCGAGTCCGGAGCCGAGGCAGAAGTGCGGGCCGTGCCCGAGCGAGAGGTGCCGGTTCGGTTGCCGGGTGAGGTCGAAGCGGTCGGCGTCCGGGTAGTGCCCGGCGTCGCGACCGGCGGCCGCGTAGGAGGCGAGCAGCGCCTCGCCGCGCCGGATCACCACCTCGCCCACCGGGATGTCCTCGGTCGCGTACCGGAGCGGGAACTGCCCGACCGGCGAGTCGTACCGCAGGGTCTCCTCGATCACCGCGGACCACGGCTGTTCGCCGTCGAGCACCAGCCGCAGCTGGTCGGGGTGGGCGAGCAGGGCGCGGACGGCGTTGGTGATCAGGTTGAGGGTGGTCTCGTGGCCGGCCACCAGCATCAGCAGCAGCGTGCCGACCAGCTCGCGCTCGCTGAGCCGGTCCCCGGACTCGCGCGCGGCGATCAGATCGGTGGTCAGGTCGTCGCCCGGCTCGGTGCGCTTGGCCTCGACCACGGAGGCGAGCAGCGCCTGCAGCCCCTGCTGGGCGGCGATCGCGGCCTCCGGGGTGGCGGAGCTGGAGACCAGGGTGTCGGAGAGCTCGTGCAGTTCGTCCTGCTGTTTGGCCGGCAGACCGAGCAGTTCGCCGATGACCTGCATCGGCAGCGGGTAGGCGAAGTGCTCGCGCAGGTCGAACCCGCCCTCCAGCCCGGCGAGGCCGTCGAGCAGCGCCAGGGTGCGGGCCTCGATGGCGGGCTGGAGCTCGGCGACCCGGCGCGGGGTGAACGCCTGGGTGACCAGTCCGCGCAGCCGCCGGTGGTCCTCGCCGTCCGCGGTGATCATGCCCGGCACGGTGACGAAGTTCAGCAGCGGCCAGCCCTTGGGCAGCCGTCCCTCGGTGAAGGTGGTCCAGAGCTGCGGGTTCTTGCCCACCCGGGGGTCGGCGAGCAGCTCCTGGAGGGTGTCGTGGTGGGTTATCGCCCAGACCACCACCCCGCCAGGGAGTTCCACCAGGACCGCCGGGCCGGCTTCCCGGAGTCGGGCGTTCTCTCCGTGCTGGTCCCGTCCGAAGGGGTCGAGCCGGATGGGCTCCGGCCGGTGGCCGGTTCGGTCGTGCTCAGGGGCGGCGGTGTCCATGACGGCCTCTCGGGGGCTGGCGGGCGGGGCGGGGTGAAGGCGCTGTAGAGCACCGGCAGGCTGACCAGGGCGCGCGACCAGGGGGACGGACGCCAGGCCAGGTCCTGCGGCGGTACCGCGAGCTGGAGGTCCGGCAGCCGGTGCAGCAGCGTCTCGACGGCGGTCTCGACGATGATCCGGGCCGGGTGCTGCGCCGGGCAGACGTGCTTGCCCGCACCCCAGGCCAGGTGGGCCCGGTTGCCGCCGAGGGAGCCCTGCGTGGCGGACGAGGCACCCTGGGCGGCCGGGTCGGCGTTGGCCGCGGCCAGGCCGAGCACCAGCATGTCGCCGGCGCTGATGTACTGGCCGCCGAGGACGGTGTCGCCGGTCGCCCACCGGCCGGGGAAGTTCTGCGTCGGCGGGTCGCGCCAGAGCACCTCCTCCAGCGCGTCGGCCACGGTGAGCCGGCCGCCGGTGAGGGTGGCCCGGAAGCGGCGGTCGGTGAGCAGCAGCCGCAGGGTGTTGCCGGTCCAGTTGATGGTGGTCTCGTTGCCCGCGACCATCATCACCACCAGGTGGTGCACCGCCTCCTCGTCGCTCAGCGCGGCCGGGTGGGCCAGCAGCCAGGAGGTGAGGTCGGCGCTGGGCTCGGCGCGGCGGCGCCGGACGAGGTCGACCAGGATCGCCTGGAACTCCGCGTTGGCGCGCACGGAGTCCTTGCTGCTGTCGACGAAGTGGCTGATCAGCTCGACCAGGCGCGGTCCGGCCTCGGCGGGCAGCCCGAGCAGCTGGGTGAAGACCAGCAGCGGCAGCCGGCGGGCGTACTGGGCGACCAGGTCGGCGGTGCCGTCCGGGCCCCAGCTGTCGATCAGGGCGTCGGCGGCTGCCTCGGTGGTCTCGCGCAGCTGGCGGTGGTCGATCTGGGCCAGCGTGTCGGCGACCGCCGCGCGCAGCCGCTGGTGCTCGGCGCCGTCCAGGTTGAGCAGGGTGGGGCGCCAGGAAGTCATCGGCAGCAGCCGGGAGTCGGCGGCCAGCCGGCCCTCGGCGGGGACCCGCCAGCGGCGCGAGTCCTTGGAGAACAGCGCCTCGTTGCGGGTGAGTTCGAGCAGCTCGGGATAGCCGATCACCAGCCAGGCCTCGACCCCGGGTTCCAGCTCGATCGGCGCGACCGGGCCGTACCGGTCCCGCAGCCGGGCGTACAGCCCGTGCGGGTCCTCGGCCACGGCGGCGCCCCACAGCGGCGGCAGCGGCACCCCGGTCGGCAGGCCGCCGCCGGCGTGCGCCGGGCAGCCGGGGGGCGGGGAAAGCTGTCCGGTCGACCGCGCGGCAGCCGGGCCCGGATCGGGAGTCGTCATCGCTGGAGCTCCAGTACGGCGGTGGAGTGCAGGTGGTCGACGAAGTCGATCAGCAGGTCGTACGCGGCCCGGCGGTCCCGGGCGTCGCAGTACAGGATCGGTACCTCGGGCAGCAGGTCGAGGGCGGAGCGCAGCTCCTCCTCGGGGTAACTCGGCGTGTCCGGGAAGGTGTTGACGGCCACCGCGAACGGGATCCGCTGCTCCTCCAGGCGGCCGAGCACGTCGAAGGCCTCGTCCGGGCGGCGCAGGTCGACCATCGCGATCGCGCCGAGCGCACCGCGCGACAGGTCGTCCCAGAGCGGCCAGAACCGCTGCTGTCCGGGCGTGCCGAAGAGGTACAGGGCGAGCCGCGAGTTGAGGGTGATCCGGCCGAAGTCCAGCGCGACCGTGGTGGTGGTCTTGCCCGGGCGCCCGGTGAGGTCGTCGATGCCGGCGCTGGCGGCCGTCATGGTCTCCTCGGTGCGCAGCGGTGTGATCTCGCTCAGCGCGCCGACCAGCGTGGTCTTGCCGACCCCGAACGGGCCGGTGACCAGGATCTTCACCGCGCCCTGGACGGACGGGGGCAGGTACTGCGGTTCGGGCGGCTGCGACTGCGCCTGCTGCTCGGCGGTGCGCCGGTCAGCGGAGTTGGCGGAGGCCAACGAGCACCTCTTCCAGGAGGGTTGCGGGCAGGCGTTCGGCCTGCGGGACGGGCGGGAGCACCTGGACGGCGCCGAGGTCCCAGAGGTCGCCGACCAGGACCTTGACGACGCCGAGCGGCAGCCCGAGGTAGGCGGCCACCTCGGCGACCGACAGCAGGCTGCGGCAGAGCTCCAGGATCCGCTGGTGCTCACGGTTGAGCAGCGCGTCCTCGGGCAGTTCGGGCCGGTCGGGTAACGCGCTGACCAGGCTCTCGACGGCGAGCGCGGCCCGGGTGGGCCGGCTGCGGCCACCGGTGATCACATAGGGCCGTACCGGCCCGTTCACCGCAGGCCCCCCGCCGCGTGATCGACGCGCGGCGGGCTGGTGAGATGGCTGCCGATCCGCTCGACCAGGACCTGCATCTGGTAGGCGACCAGGCCGGCGTCCACCGCCTCGCCGGTCACCACGGCCAGGTGGGCCCCGGCACCGGCGGCGACGACGAAGAGGTAGCCGCCGCCGTACTCGATGACGATCTGGCGGGTGGAGCTGCCGTGGCCGCCGAAGCCCTGGGCGACGCCGCGGGCCAGCGACTGCAGGCCCGAGCAGGCCGCGGCGAGCCGCTCGGCGTCCTCGCGCGGGATGCCCGCGCTGCGGCCGATCTCCAGGCCGTCGTTGGACACCACGACGGCGTGCTGGACCTCGGGGACGGTGAGGATGTCGGCGAGCAGCCAGCCGAGATCAGGGGTGGTGGTCATGGAACTCTCCGAAGCGCTGGGGGAGCTGGGGGGAAGCGGGAAGGGAAGGGTGGGGCTGGGCCTGCGTCCGGGCGGCCGATCGGCCGTTGGCGGTGCCGGCCTGGAACATCGCCATGAACGTCCGGGCGTCCTGCGCCGACCGGTACGGCGCGGGCGCCGGCGGGGGGGCCGACGGCGTGCCGTGGCGGCTGGCGCGGTCGCGCCGGTGGCTCCGGCGGGGCAGTGGCGGCGCGGCGGCGGGGCCGGGCGGTGGGGTCTCCACCAGGGGGTGGCCGGATGTCATCGGGAGCCCGGCCGGGTACGGGTCGGCCGGGGTGCGGCGGGGGCCGGGGCTGAACGCCGGGTCGTCGGGGCCCAGGCCCGGGACGGTCGGCGGGAGCGGCTCGGTGAGCAGCGCGTTCGGCAGCAGCACCACGACCCGCACGCCGCCGTAGGGGGAGGGCGCGGAGCTGAGGGTGACCCGGAACCCGTACTGCTCGGCGAGCCGGCCGACCGCGGCCAGTCCGAGCTGCGGTACCTCGCCCAGCCGGGAGACCTCCAGCGAGGTGCCGCCGGCCAGCGCGGAGGCGGCCTTGGCGACGGCCTGCTCGGGCATGCCGACGCCGCCGTCGTCGATCTCGACGACGGCGCCGTTGTGGACGGGCATCAGCGTGACGAACACCTGGGTGCTGGGCGGCGAGTAGCGGGTGGCGTTGTCCAGCAGCTCGGCCACGGCGTGGATGAGCGCCTCGGCGGCGGCGCCGACCACGGCGGTCTCGATCCGGCTGCGGACGACCACCCGCTGGAAGGGCAGGATGCGTGACTGGGCGCCGCGCACCACGTCCTCCAGCGGGACCGGCTCGGGCCAGTGCCGCCCGGCCCGGGCCCCGCAGAGGACGGCCAGCGTCTGCGCGAGCCGGGCCTGTTGGGCGGCGGCGTGGTCCGCCTTGAGCAGGCCCTCCAGCAGCGCCGGGTCGTCGTGGGTGCGTTCCATCTCGTCCAGCAGGGCCTGCTGGTCGTGCGCCATCACGAGGATCCGGCGGGCCACGCTGAGGAAGGCCCGCTGGGTGGAGGCGTTGAGTTCCTGCTCCTGCTGGACGGCGGCCAGCTCGGTTCCGCGGTGGGCCAGTTGGGCGGCGAGCTGTTCCCTGAGGCGGTTGTTGTCGCGCTGCTGCCGGTCGGCCCGGCGGCGCTGGGTGACGGAGACCGCGCGGTAGCGGGCGGCGGCCACGAGGGCGAGGGCGGCGAGAACGCCGGTTGCCGTTGCGCACCACTGAGTCATCGTCACGCCGCGAATTCTAGGGTGATGATCCTACGAAGGTGTGAACGGATCTCGCCAACTGACTGGATCTCGTCAATATCCCGTCAATACGACGCCAATCAGACCTCCTTCGAGCCCGGACGGCCCGCGCCGGAGGCGCCCGGCCGCGCGCCTCCGCGTCACCTGGGTGCCGGCTGGGTACCGCCGGTGGACGAGGCCCCGCTCACGGCACCGGCGAACTCCGGTGCAGCAGCAGCAGGGCGACGTCGTCCGGCCGGGAACGGCGCTCGGTCACATTGAGGGTGAGCAGATCGGCCAGCCGGTCCAGGGCGGCGGTCGGGCCGAGCCCGACCGGTCCGGTCTGCCGGGCCCACAGCTCCAGGCCGCCGAGCATCCGCTGCACCGACTCGTCGTAGTCCTCCTCGCGGTCCTCGACCAGCCCGTCCGTGTAGACCAGCAGCGTCTCGCCGACCGCCAGGTGCCCGACCGCCAGCTGGTAGGGCATCCCCGGGTCCACGCCCAGCGGCGGACCGCCCGGCAGGTCCAGCTCGACGGCCTTGGCGTCCGCCGCGATCCGGACCGGCGAGGGGTGCCCGGCCCGGGCCGCCCGCAGGCTGCCGTCGGCGGGATCGAGGGTGAGGTAGAGACAGGTCGCGAAGAGGTCGGTGTCGAGCTCGGACAGCAGCCGGCTGGTCCTGGCCAGCGTGGCGGCCGGGTCGTGGCCGTCGGTGGCGTACGCGCGCAGGCCGCTGCGCAGCTGGCCCATCACGGCGGTGGCCTCGGCGTTGTGGCCCTGGACGTCGCCGATCACCAGACCGATCCGGCCGTCCGGCAGCCGGAGCAGGTCGTACCAGTCGCCGCCGATCTGCATGCCCTCGGTGCTGGGCAGGTAGCGGGCGGCGCTGGCCAGCCCGGGCAGTCGCGGCAGGGTGCGGGGCAGCATGGCGCGCTGGAGTTCGGTGGCCCGGTGGTGGTGGATGTCGTAGAGCCGGGCCCGTTCCAGGGACTGCGCCAGGATGCCGGCGAAGGCGGAGTAGAGGGTGCGGTCCTCGCGGCCGAAGGTCCGCTCGGTGGAGAAGGTGATCAGACAGGAGCCGACCTGCCGTCCCGAGGCGACCAGCGGGAGCACCGCCCAGGAGGCCGGGGTCAGCGGCCCGCCACCGCTGCGCCGGGCCGGGCCGGGCTCGCTGAACAGGGGTGAGGAGCGGGCCAGCGAGTGCTGCATCACGCCCTCGGAGAGGTCGGCCAGCCGGGTCAGCTCGGTGCGGCGCGGACCGCCGTAGACGGTGTGCGAGACGGGCAGCAGCCGGCCCTCGTCGACCAGGTCGAGCACGATGCTGGCGGCGCCGAACGCCGGCCGGGCGACATCGGTCACCGCGGTGGTCACGTCCCGGACGGTGACCGCCCGGGACAGCGCCCGGGTGAGCGCCAGCAGCAGCGCCGAGCGGGCGCCGACGGCCTTGGGACCACCACCCGCCGCACCGGGGGGCGGTTCCTCCTCGGGGGCGCGGGCGCGGTCCAGGTCGGCGAGCAGCCCGGCGATCCGGACCGGCCGCCGGTGCACGTCCAGCATCACCTCACCGGTCTCCTCGATCCGGATCGCGCCGCCGCCCCGGCGCGGCACCCGGTACTCGATCCGGTACGGGCCGCCGGTGGCGAGCGCCTCGGCGAGGGCGGCCTGCACTTCCGGCAGGTCCTCGGGGTGGACGAGCCGGTCCAGGTCGGGGGCGGTGGCCGGGGCACCCTCGGGCGGCACCGGCCGGTCGACCACCCGGTAGGCGGTGGCGTCCCAGTAGGTCTCGCCGGTCACCAGGTCGCGCTCGAAGGCGCCGTGCCCGGCGGAGCGCACGGCGAGTGACAGCAGCGGGTGGGCCAGGCCGGCGGCCGGGTCGCCGCCCGCCCCGGCGGCGGTGTCGCCGGCCGGGCGGGCCGTCCCGGCCGGGCGGGCGCCGGCCCGCGCGCTGTCGAGCAGGTGGGCGAGCCGGTGCGCGCAGGCGTCGCCGAGCGTCTCCAGGACGTCCAGGTCCCGGCGGGGGACGGTGCCCCGGTGGGCGAGGGCGAGGGCGAGCACGCCGATGGGCCGCTCGTCGACGATCATCGGCAGGGTGATCAGGGCGACCATGCCGGTGCCCATGCCGGCGTTGCGGTTGGGGTAGTCGACGCTGGTGCGCTCCGGGCTGAGCAGGTACGGGCGGCGCAGTCGCAGCGCCATCGCGGCGGGCAGCTCGCTCGCCGGGTCGACGAGGCTGTACCGCTCGTGGGCCCAGTCGGGCAGTCCGTGCGAGGCGGTGAGCCGGAGCATTCCGGCGGAATCCACCAGGTAGAGCGCGGAGCCCTCACCGGTGATCCAGCTCGGGCCCTCGGCGAGGACGGTGCCGAGGAGTTCGGCGGCGCTGGCGCAGCCGAGCAATAAGCGGACACAGCGCATCGCGCTGCGCGCGGTGGGGCTGCTGCGCGGCGTCCGGCTCTCGTCCTCGGAGGGGGGAAGCCACGGTGAGGTCAGGTCCATGGGAATCCCGGCCTTTCCGTTGCCTTAGGGGGCACTCAATTCTTCATACCTTATTTCTCAAGTGGGTGACGGGTGACCCGGACGGCGCACCGGTACCGGCGGTCACCCGTCGGTCGGGGCCGGGTCGGCCGCCCTGACCAGGGGGTGCGCCGGGGCCGGCCGGCGGCCGGCGTGATCGCTCCGGGCCGCTGCCCCGGGCCGCTGCTCCGGGCCGCTGCCCCGGGCCGCTGCCCCGGGCCGCTGCCCCGGGCCGCTGCCCCGGGGCGTCGGTCGGGGCGTCGGTCGGGGCGTCGGCGGGGCCGGCACCGGGCGGGGGTTCGGCGGCGCGGGCCTCAGGCGGTGGGCCAGTTCCGCAGGCCGCCGGTGAGCAGGGTGATCAGGCGGTCCTGGGTGTCGGAGAGGTCCTCGGCGAGCTGGAAGCCGCCCCCGATCGACAGCGAGGCGAAGCCGTGGGCCACCGAGCGGACGGTCCGGGCGGCGTGCACGGCCTCGGAACCGTCCAGACCGTAGCCGCGGAGCACCGCGATGATCACCCCGACCAGCCGGCCGGCCGCCCTGGTCAGGTCCTGGTCCGGCTGCGGGGCCTGCGGCAGCGCGTTGTACCGCTGCGGGTGCTCGGTGGCGTAGCCCTGGTAGGCGCGCAGGACGGCGGCGACGGCGTCGTCCCCGCCGCGTCCGAGGGCGGCCTCGGCGAGCCGGTCGGCCAGTTCCTCGGTGACCCGGACGGCGATCAGCCGGCGCAGTTCGGCGAGTCCGCCGCTGACGTGCTTGTACAGCGAGGGGGTGGCCACCCCGGCGCGGCCGGCGACGGCGGCCAGGGTGAGGGCCTCGGACCCCTGCTCGTCGAGGAGGGCGAGGGCGTGGTCGACGACCTGCTCGGGGGTCAGTCCGACTCGGGGCATGGTGCGGTCTCCGTGCGTGGAAGGGGCGGGGCTCAGGCCAGTTCGGCGAGGAACGGCAGCAGGGCGTCGGCGGTGGCCCGCGGGTGGTCGGCCATCGGGTAGTGCCCGGCGCCCTCGATCATCACCTTGCGGCCCTTCAGCGCGGCGGCCTGCCGGTCGGCGACCAGCTCCGGCCGGGGGAAGTCGGGGTCCTCGCTGCCCATCACGACCAGCGCCGGGCAGGTCACGGCTGCGGTCCAGCCGGTCGGCGCGGAGTCGCCGCGGACGTAGCCCCGGGTGGCCTTCTTGCGGCCCGGCGTGCGCATCGCGGCGACCAGTCCGTCCACATAGGCGTCGAAGTCGGCCGGCTTGGCGGTCGGGTAGGCCATTCTGCGGTGGTAGAGGCCCCAGAACGCGGGCGAGTGCACCAGCAGCGCGCCCATCACGCCGAACATCGCGCGCCGCAGCGCGTTGGGCGGCAGGTTCTCGACGAAGGCGTCCAGCAGGACGATCCCGGCGACCCGCTCGGGCGCGTCCCCGGCCACCCGGACCGCGGTCGCGCCGGTGTAGGAGTTGCCGACCAGCGCGGCGCGGCCGATGCCGAGGTGGTCCAGCAGGGCGAGCACGTCGGTGGCGATCGCGGCCGGCGAGTAGTCGTCCCAGTCGATCGAGGACTCGCCGAAGCCGCGCAGGTCCAGGGTGATCACCCGGTGGCCCGCGGCCACCAGCAGCGGGCGCAGGTGCCGGTACGCGGCCCGGCTGTCGAGCATCCCCGGGAGCAGGACGACGGGGGCGCCGTCGCCCCGCACCGTGTCGTCGAAGGCCAGCCGGCCGCCGGGGACGTCGAGGTACTGGGTGCTGGGGGTGAAGGTGCCGGGCATGGGGGCCTCCTCGGTCCGCCGGGACATCGACTGTGTGCCGATAGCCATAAAGCTAAGGCTAATAGTCTTAGCCGTCAAGCGGGTCCGCGGCCGGGCTCCCGGCGTGCCCCGGCGTCGATGCTCAGACCCCCTCCACCTTGAACGGGTCGTGCTCGGCGAGCAGCTTCTCCAGCCGCGCCTGGTCCACCCGGGTGACGATCTCGTTGGTCTCCTGCCGGTCCCGGATCACCTTGGCCAGGGTGAAGGCGGAGGTGACGGTGTAGAGCAGTCCGATCGCGAGGAAGGCGCGGGTCCAGCCGCCGACCGGCAGGTAGGCGATCCCGACGGCGAGGGCGCCGCCGGAGAGGGCGAAGGAGAGGACGGCCTGGAGGTAGTACGCGGCCGTGGTGCGTGACTGCATCGGTGCGTTCATGGCGTCAGGATGGCGGCGCCGGTCCGGGCCGCACATGAGTAGGAGTACTCAGATAGGGGGTCGTTCGTTGACGTCCAATCACGTTCGGTAGTGTCAGTTGCCGCCAATCCGCCCAAAACGCCCATCGGGTCGCGCGGTGTCCGAGTTGTATCCGGCTGTCCCGAACGGACGGCTTGGAATCAGGGGCTCCTAGGATTAACGTTTGATAACGCAGCGCGGTCCGCAACGCCGTACCCAGACGGCACCGTGCGCCGTCGCCTAATCCCGCCGGCCGGCCTCCGGGCAGGCCAGGGAGCCGGGGAACCACGTTCCTTGGGGTGAATCGGCCGGGCCCGCCCAGCCGTAGGAGACCTTCCTGCTCCGAACCCGTCAGCTAACCCGGTAGGCGCGAAGGAAGGAAAGGAGCGCGCCTCCGTGGCGTCGTCGCACTCTCCGGCACACCTGCCCGGCTCCCCCGCCGGCACCCAGCTGCTCGACCACCCCTGGCCGCCCGCCCACCCGGGCGAGTTCGGCGGGCCCGCCGACGGCGGCCCGCAGGCCGCCGAGGCCAACCGGCACCGGATGCCCCGTCAGACCCGCGGCACCGCTCCGCTGCTCGGCGTCACCGCCGTCGCCGCCACCCTCGGCGCGACCGGTTTCGCCTCCGCCACCCCGGCCGCCGCCCCGGCCGTCGAGGCCCCGGACGAGACGCCGGTCGCGCTCTCCGCGGACCCGGGCCTCGCCCTCGCCGCCCGGATCCAGCTGCAGGCCGACAGCCAGCGCACCGCCGCCGAGGAGGGCGCCCGCCTCCAGGCCGCCAAGGAGGCCGAGGCCAAGCGCGCCGCCCAGCAGCAGGAGGCCAAGCTCGCCGCCGAGGCGGCCGAGAAGGCCAAGCTCGCCGCCATCAACCTGCCGGTGCGCGACTACGACCTCTCCGCCCACTACGGCCAGAGCGCCTCCTACTGGGCCCACCTGCACACCGGCCTGGACTTCGCCGCCGACACCGGCACCCCGGTGTACGCGGTCGGCCAGGGCACCATCACCTCGGCCGGCTGGGCCGGGTCGTACGGCTACCGGATCGTCGAGACGCTGCCCGACGGCACCGAGATCTGGTACTGCCACCTCTCCTCGATCATCAAGGGCTCCGGCAAGGTCGTCCCCGGCCAGCAGCTCGGCAAGGTCGGCGCGACCGGCAACGTGACCGGCCCGCACCTGCACCTGGAGGTCCGCCCCGGTGGCGGCGCCCCGGTCGACCCGGAGACCTGGTTCGAGCAGCGCGGCATCACCCCCTGACAGCACGCCACGGTGCCCCGGCCGTCACCACGACGGCCGGGGCACCGGCGTGTCTCAGACCCCTGGGGCGTCCCGGACCTCGGTCGCCCCGGTCCCGTCGGCCTCCTCGGCCTCCCAGGGCTCGACCCCCTCGTCGGCTGCGTCGTCGGCTGCGTCGTCGGGGGCTCCGTCGGGGGCTTCGGAGAGCTGCGCCAGGTACGCGTCGATCTCCTCCTGGCCCGGCTCCGGAGCCAGCTCCGGGAACTCCTCCACCAGCAGCCGGGGCAGCCCCGGTACCGTCCACTCGCCGGCCAGGTCCAGCGCCGCCTCCACGGCGGCCTCCTCGAACGCCCCGAAGTCCCCGGCCAGCTCGTCGGGCATCGGTCGGCCCAGCGCGGTCAGCTCCGCCAGGTTGCGGTAGCTGCGCCGCATCAGCCCCTGCTCCAGGAGCCGGCGGGCACCGTCGGTGGCCATCCCGACGCTGATCGCCCGGGCGTCGCCCCAGCCCCCGTCGTCCACCGCGTCCAGCTCGCCGGCCGCCTCCAACCCCTCGCACGCGGCGAGCCGGTCCTCCGGCGCCAGCTCCCGGAACGCCGTCAGCCAGCCCCGGACCGCCTCCAGGTCGGTGAGGTCCACGCCGTCCGCGCGCAGCAGCAGCGCGTACAGCCGGGGCCAGGTGACCAGATCGGCCCGGCGCAGCAGCCCGGCCGCCACCTCACCCTGCCACTCGGCCTCCGCGTGCAGCCGCTCCTGCCGCTTGGCGTTCAGCCGCTTCGCGGCCCGCTGGTGGTCGACCAGCAGCCGCACGGCCGCGCCGTACGCCAGCGGGTCCTCCTCCGGCGCGGGCTGGACGTACAGGTAGAGCCGCTCGTACAGCAACTGCTCCACGGCGTCCGAGGTCAGCTCCGGCCAGCCGTCGCGCATCCTGCCCTCGCCCAGCTCCAGCAGCGCCAGCACGGCCCGCACCGGCGCCTCGGCCACCGGTGGGTGGTCCTGCGTCCGCGCCCAGGCGAGCAGTTCGGCGGCTTTGGTGCGCGGGGCGAGCCGCAGGTCTTCTTCTTCCATGTCACGTAAGGTAACCGGAAAGCCCGGGTAGGGTCGGCAGGCATGGTCCCCGTCCGACTCACCGGCCCCCGCCTGGCCATCCGCGAGTTCCACCACGGCCCCGGCGACGTCGACGCCCTGTACGCGGTGTTCGGCGATCCGGAGGCCACCCGCCACCTCCCGTTCGAGCCGCGTGACCGCGAGGACTGCGCCGACCAGATCGAGCAGTACCTGGAGGAGGCGCTGCGGGACGAGCGGACCGTCTACCGGCTGGCCGTCACCCGCCGCACCGACGCGGACGACCCGGCCCGCGCCGTCCCGATCGGCAACGCCGCCCTCACCCTCGGCGGTCACCACTGCGCCGACCTCGGCTACGCGCTGCGCCCCGACACCTGGGGCAACGGCTACGCGGGCGAGCTCACCGCGCTGCTCTGCGACTTCGCCTTCGGCCCGCTCGGCCTGCACCGGCTGGCCGCCCGGGTGGACGTGGAGAACGCGGCCTCGATCAGGGTGCTCACCCGGGCCGGTTTCCGGCTGGAGGGCCGGATCCGCCACGACGTGCTGCTGCGCGGCGCCTGGCACGACTCCTTCCAGTACTCGCTGCTCGCCGACGAGTGGCCGTCCGGCGGCGGGCGGCCCCGAACGGGGGGTTAACCCCCCACCCGCTTCGCGGGGGAGCCGGATGTCCGCCCGGTCCGGGCTTTGACAGGGTGGAGAGGTCAGCCCGGCACACCACCGAGAAGCACCCGAGGACCGAGGGCCATGAGCAGCAGCCTCAGCACGCAGCGCAGTGAGTACGACCGCGACGACGCGGTACGGCGCACCGAGGAGCCGCCGTACGTGTGGCGGGCGCCGTTCTCGTCGTACTTCTACCGGGAACTCGGCTTCGCCCTCACCGGGCTGCCGGTCGCCCTCGTCGGGTTCGCGTTCGCCGTCGTCCTGTTCGCCTTCGGCCTCGGCACCCTCGTCACCGTGCTCGGCATGCCGGTGCTGGCCGCCCTGACCAGCGGGGCCCGGGGCTTCGGACGGCTGGAGCGGGCCCGGGCCCTCGGCCTGCTGGCCCTGGACGTGCCCGGCCCGAAGTCGGTCCGGGTGCGCCGGCCCGGCGGCTGGGGCGTGATCACCGCGCGGCTGGCGGACGCGGCGGGCTGGAAGGCCGTGCTCTACCAGGTGGTGATGTTCCCGTGGGCGGTCCTCAGCTTCGTGGTGTCGCTGACCTTCCTGCTGGTCGGCTGGGTGCTGGCGCTCTACCCGCTCTACCAGTGGGTCTACCCGACGTACGTCGGGTGGCCGGGCCTCAAGGTGTTCGACTACACCGACAGCCACGGCGTCGAGCACGTCCACTACATCGAGGGGCCGCTGCAGATCGCCGGGCTCTCGCTGCTGGGCTTCGTGTTCGTCCTGCTCACCCCGCAGCTGGTGCGCGGCCTGACCAACGTCAACCGGCTCGCCGTCCGGGGCCTGCTCGGCCGCTGAACGCCCGCGCCTTCGGCCCCGCCCGCACCGGACGCTCCGGGTGCGGGCGGGGCCGACCCGTGTTCCGATGGCCGAATGGCCGCCCGTACCGACCTCGCCGCCGACGTCCTGGTCACCTCCCGCCCGCTGGACGAGTACTGCGCGCTGTTCGACCTGACCAGGGCCTCGCTCGCGGCCCTCCCCGGCCCGGTGCTCGACTGCCCGGGCGGCGCCGCCGGTCTCGCCGCCGAGGCGCGCGAGCTGGGCTGCCGGGTGATCGCCACCGACCCGGCGTACGCGTGGCCGGCCCCCGAGCTCGCGGCCCGCGCGCTGGCCGCCCGGGCCGCCATGGCCGCCGCGATGGACGCCCGGCCCGACCTCTACCCGGCGCCCCACCACCGCCCGTACGACCGCTACCTGCGCAGCTGGGACCGGGCCCGCCGGCTGTTCGCCGCCGACTCCGCCGCCCACCCGCAGCAGTACGTGGCGGCCGCGCTGCCCCGGCTGCCGTTCGCGGACGACACCTTCGCGCTCACCCTCAGCGGGTTCCTGGTCTTCGCCTACCCGGAGCTCTTCGGCCCTGCCCAGCAGCTGGCGGCGCTGACCGAGCTGGTCCGGGTGACCGCCCCCGACGGCGAGGTCCGGGTGCACCCGCTGAACGACGGCGCGGGCCGCCGCTGCCGCCACCTCGACGGGCTGCGCCGCGCGCTGGGTGAGCGCCGGATCGCCAGCGAGGTCCGCCGGCTCCCGGCCGGTTCGGGGCGCCTCGGGCGGGTCCTCGTCCTGCGGGCCGCCGACCACCGTCCGAGGTCCGCCGGCGCGGGCTCGCTGCGGCCGGGCGGGCGGTAGTCGGCCCTCGCGCGGCCGCTCGGCCGGGCGGCGCTCCGCCGCCCGGCCGAGGGCCTAGGCCTGTTGCCGGTCCGGCCGCGGTCCGGCGGTCGGACCGGCCTGCAGCGGGAGGTCGACCTTCGGGGGGAGCGGGGCCGGTGCCTCCAGGCGGGACAGGATCTTCTCCGCCAGCCAGCTCCGGTCCGAGCCGTACGGGATGCCGTCCGCGGCCACCAGCCGGCCGGCCACCGCGTCGCGCAGGCGCCGCCCCTCCGCGGCCGGCAGCCGGGAGAGCAGGCCCCGGGCGGCCAGCAGCGCGTGGTACTGCTCGAAGCCGGAGCGCGGGTGCTCGATCGCGTCCAGCACGCTGGGCAGGTCGGCCAGGGCCGGATCGCCCTGCATCAGGGCGAGCGCCTGGATCCGCCGGTCCTCGTTGCCGTCCGCGAACAGCTCCCGGACCTGGTCCGAGGTGAGCGCCGAACGCCGGGCCGTCGACCGGACCTCGGCCAGTACGCTCTCCGGCCCGGTCGTCGCGTTCGACGGCAGCAGGCGGGCCGGGTCGTCGGCCCGGTCGGCGCTGCCGCCCAGCAGCCCCAGGTGCTGCATCGCCCGGACCCGCAGGTCGTCCGCGCCCACCTTGTCGCCCCGGCGGTCGCGGTCCTGGCCGGCCAGGAAGAGCTTGAGCGCCTGGTCGGCGTCGGAGAGCACCTGCGGCAGGGTCAGTCGCGTCACCAGCCAGCCGGCCAGGAAGCCGAGCACCAGGAAGTACAGGACCAGCGCGGCCGCGAACGGGGCCGCACCCTGCTCGCCGCCCAGGGCCGGGGCCAGCGCCGCGCCGAGCTGGTGCAGCCGCTCGCCGAGCGAGCCGAGCTGGGTCAGCCCGACGCCCAGCAGCACCTTGGTCAGCCAGTCGGAGACCTGCTCCAGATTGGTGTTCGGCACGTACGAGCCCTGCGGCTCACCGCCCGGGCCGCCGCGCACCCGGGGCACCCCGAACAGGAAGCCGAGCGCGCCGCCGAGGACGGCCGAGGCCCCGGACACCACCAGCCCACCGCCCAGCGCCTGCCAGCTGTGCTCCCGGCCGAGGGAGAACAGGAGCAGTCCCAGCGCCCCCACCCCCAACAGGGCCCCGACCGTTCCCCGCTGTGCCGTGCGCAAGGCCGTCGTGCCCCCGGCCCGCCGTGTCCTCGCCATCGCCCACCCCCTGTGGCCGTCCCGCTCCGCTCCGGAATCCGCGCCGACTCTAGCGCCGGAGCTCCCGGAGGCAAACGCCCCGGGCACCCGTCCGGGTGACCGGCCCCGCCGGAGGTCCGCTGCCGGGCCCGGCGCGCCGGCCCCGGAACAGCAGACAGCCCGTGGGCTGCTCCTCGGTGTCCGGCCTCGCGATGGCCGGGCGCCGAGGCACCGGGGATGTACCGGTGAGCCCACGGGCCGGGTGACTGCTTGGAATTCGCCTGCCGGAGGCATCGAGCCTCGTCCTGCGCAGGCAGGGGCGGCTCTAGCGAGCAGCCACCTCACGCATCCTGATGGAACTCAATTCAGGATCACCTCCCTTCAGTGTGCGGCTACCTTAGGCAGCTCATCCGAAGGAGGGCAACGGATTAAATCCGGGCCGTCGCGCGGGGTTCAGGCGGTCTTGAACTGGCCCTTGAACTTGGCCGAAGTCGGGCACGCCGTCGGCCGGCGGGGCCTGGACGGTGAGCGGCTTGTCGTAGTCGGTGAAGTCCATCCGGCCGGTGTCCTTGCCGGCGGTCTTCTCGATCCGCACCGGGTAGGGCTTGCCCTCGGTGGCGATGTGGATCGTCGACTCCTCGCCCTTCTCGTCCTTCGTCTTGAGGCTGAAGGTCTTCGCGCCGTTGACGGTGCCGGTCGAGCCCCGTCCGGGCGAACGGCTTCCGGGCCCGCGCGAGGTTCCGGAGTGCGGAGAAGGCGCCGGGAATGGACAAGGCGCCGGGCACGCGAAAGGCCCGGAGGAAGAATCCTCCGGGCCTTCGTGCTACTGAGTAGCGGGGACAGGATTTGAACCTGCGACCTCTGGGTTATGAGCCCAGCGAGCTACCGAGCTGCTCCACCCCGCGTCGGTGAACACAACAATACGGGGAAGTCGCCCGGATGGGAAATCGCTTCCTCACCGGGCCCCGGCAGGGGCGTGCGCCCGGCGCGCGGTCCTGGTCCTGGTCCAGGCCGCGAAGCAGACCAGGGCCGCGAAGCACGGCACCATCAGCACCGCGTACACCAGCAGGAAGCCGTGCGTGCCGAGGTCGGCGGCGGCGTTCCAGGTGCCGTGCAGCGCCATCGACAGCAGCAGTCCGGCCGGTGCGGCGAGTCTGGCCAGCCGGCGCCGGCCGGTGGTGAGCGTGATGGCCAGGCCGAGTCCGGTCAGCGCGGTGAACAGCGGATGGGCGAAGGGGGAGAGCAGGCCGCGCAGGACGAAGGTCTGCACGGTGCCGTCGAAGTCCCGCAGGCTGGGGGACTCCCCGAGACCGATGCTGTCCAGCCGCTGCTGCTGGTCGTCGGTGAAGGCCCGCCCCAGGTAGAGCGCGTTCTCGGTGAAGGCGAAGCCGCAGGCGGTGATCCCGCCGAGGACGACCCCGGCGGCCAGGGTGCGCGGGCGCGCCCGGGCCCGCGAGCGGTCGGGCGCCGGCGGGTGGGGCCGCAGGTACGGGAGCGGGCGCAGGTAGGGGCGCAGCCGCAGCCGGCCCCGGGCGTGCGGCAGGGCCGGCCGGCGGTCGTACCCGCGCGGCTGCCCGGGGCCGGGCAGCCGGCGCAGCACGCTCGCGCAGGGGCGGTCGGTGCGGTGGCCGTGACATCGGATCCGCCGGCCCAGCGGCAGCAGCAGGACGAGCAGGGCGGCGCCCTTGGCACTCTCCTCGATCACCGGGGTGACCAGGTCGGCGCCCAGCACCTCGCCCAGGCTGCCCTGGTGGGCCGTCAGGTAGGTGCTGGCCCAGCCGTTGGCCAGGATCGCGATGGTGGTCGCCGCGAAGGCGCCCCAGCCCAGGCAGAACACGCTGTGGCGCAGCGGCACCCGGGCGGTCTGGTTGAGCCAGGCGAGGCCGCCGAGCACGAAGGGCAGCGGGACGAGCGCCAGGCCGAGTCCGACCAGCAGTCCGGTGGTGCCGGTCTGGCGGCGGACCAGGTGGAGGATCAGCACGCCGCAGCCGGCGAGTGCCAGGACGGCGGTGGCGGTCACCGAGGAGAGCGCGGCCGGGCGGGCGGGGCGCCGGGCCGGTGCGGCGGCGACCGGCGGTGCGGGGTCGGGGGCGGGGGCGGGGGGCCAGGGCACGAGCCGATGGGCCCGGCGCCTCCTGGGCCCCGGGATGGCGCGGGTGCCGGCGGTGCGCGTGGGCGTCTCGCGGTCGCCGGCGGCCTGGACGGTGGTCCGGTACCCGCCGGCGGACGGGCTGCTCACCCGGCACAGGGTAGGCCACGGCACCGGCCCGTCGGGAGGACTCGGGACGAATCCCCTCCGGCGGGCCGGGGCGGTCGGGGGCGCGGGGTGAGCGCGGGGCCGCCGGGTCGAACGCCCGGCGGCGGCTCAGCGGCGGCGGAACAGCAGGTCGTGGACGACGTGGCCCTTGGCGATGCCGGCCCGTTCGAACTTGGTGACCGGCCGCCAGTCGGGCCGGGGCGCGTAGCCGGGGACGCTGCCGTCCGGGTGGTCGGCGGGCTCCAGCCAGCCGGTGCCGTCGCCCTCGGGGTGCAGGTTCTCCAGCTCGGGCGAGGCGGAGAGCACCGCCAGCATCTGCTCGGCGTACGGCTCCCAGTCGGTCGCGCAGTGCACCAGGGCGCCGGGCGCCAGCCGGGGCAGCACCAGCTCCAGGAAGGACGCCTGGACCAGCCGGCGCTTGTGGTGCTTCGGCTTGGGCCACGGGTCGGCGAAGTAGACCCGCAGACCGTTCAGCGAGGCGTCGGGCAGCATGTCGCGCAGCAGGATGACGGCGTCGCCGGCGGCCGGGCGGACGTTGCGCGAGCCGTCCCGGTCCAGCAGGCCGAGCAGGTTGCCGTGCCCCGGGGTGTGGACGTCGGCGGCGAGGATGCCCGTCGCCGGGTCGGCGGCGGCCATCGCGGCGGTGGTCTCGCCCATCCCGAAGCCGATCTCCAGGGTGACCGGCAGACCGCCGAAGAGCGTGTCCAGGTCCAGCGGGCTGCCGTCGATGGCGATGCCGTACGTCTCCCAGCCCCGGTCCAGCGCGCCCGCCTGGGCGTTGGTCATCCGGCCCCGGCGCGGCTGGAAGCTGCGAATGCGCCGCTCGCTGTGCTGGGCCTCGGTGGCCCGGTGCGGGTACATCGGCGCGGGGTAGCCGGCCGGCGCGGCGGAGAGCCGGGCGGACGGCGAGGGCTGGGGGATCGGGGCGGTGGCAGTCACAATCACCCGAGTCTACGGGGCCGCCCGGCGCGGTCCCCAGGGGCTGTGACGCACCCGACGCGGGTCCGGGGCCCCACCGGATCAGCCGCCCGCTTCGAGGGCGGCCAGCGCCCGGCGGGCCACCTCGCGGCCGATCGGCAGCGAGGCGGTGGCGGCGGGGGAGGGGGCGTTCAGCACGTGCACCAGGCGGCGGGTCGAGCGCGGGTCGTCCGGGTCGAAGCCGGCGAAGGCGAAGTCGTCCAGCAGCGTGCCGTCCCGGGCCACCGCCTGGGCCCGCACCCCGGCGGTGGCCGGCACCAGGTCCTCGGCGGTGACGGCCGGCAGCAACCGCCGGACGGCCGTGGTGAACGCCCGCTTGGAGAGCGATCGGCGCAGCTCGCCGAGTTCGTAGCGCCAGTGCCGGCGGGCGATCCGCCAGGTACCGGGGAAGGCGAGCGTCCCGGCCAGGTCGCGCGGGCCGACGGTGCGCCAGTCGTAGCCCTCGCGGGCCAGCGCGGGCACCGCGTTCGGGCCGACGTGCACCTCGCCGTGGATGCCCCGGGTCAGGTGCACGCCGAGGAAGGGGAAGGCCGGGTCGGGCACGGGGTAGACCAGGCCGCGCACCAGGTCCCGGCGTTCCGCGGCGAGTTCGTAGTACTCGCCGCGGAACGGCACGATCCGCACGCCGGGATCGTCGCCGGCCAGCCGGGCGATCCGGTCGCTGTGCAGGCCCGCGCAGTTCACCAGGACCTGGGCGCGCAGCTCGCCGGCGGAGGTCTGCACGGTCACGCCGTCGGCCCGGCGGGCGACCGCCCGCAGCTCGGTGCCGGTGCGCAGCTCCGCGCCCGCCTCGCGGGCCAGCCGGGCGTAGGCGGCGGCCACGGCGGGGAAGTCGCAGATGCCGGTGGTGCCGACGTGCAGCCCGGCGATGCCGGTGACCCGCGGCTCGTGGGCCGTGATGCCGGACCGGTCCAGCTCGGCCACCGGGATGCCGTTCGCCCGGCCGCGTTCGGCGAGGGTCCGCAGCCGGGGCAGCTCGGCCGGGTCGGTGGCCACGATCAGCTTGCCGGTCACCTCGTGGGGGATGGCGTGGGCGCGGCAGAACTCCACCATCTCGGCGGCGCCCGCGACGGCGTAGCGGGCCTTGAGCGATCCGGGGCGGTAGTAGACGCCGCTGTGGATGACCCCGCTGTTGCGGCCGGTCTGGTGGGCGGCGAAGCCGGGTTCCTTCTCCAGCAGCGCCAGCCGCAGCCCGGGGCGGGCCCGGGTCAGCGCGTACGCCGTGGAGAGCCCGACGATCCCGCCGCCCACCACCAGCACGTCGAAGTCGTACGCCACCGCTCGCTCCTCGTTCGGCCCGCCCCCGCCCGCCGCCGATGCTGCCACGGCGGGCGGTGCCGGTCGAGGGTGCCTCAGCGGCCCTGCGCCGCCGCCCAGGGCCAGGTCGAGTCACGGCCCGACTCCAGCAGGGGGATCAGCCGGAACGCGGCGTCGCCCAGCCCGCCGAAGGTGTGCCGGTACGCCGATCCGCTGGGCCCGTGGCCGGTGGCGTAGCCGGCCAGGTTCCAGGTGTAGACGGGCACCCGGGCCGGGACGGCGGCCAACGGGTCGCGGTTCCGGCCGTCGGGGCCGGTCTGCTCGTCGGTGACCACGACGACCCGGTCGTGGCCGCGGTAGTGGGTGCGGATCGCGGCGGCGGTGTCGGTGCCGCCGAGGTCGCCGAAGCGCCCCAGGACGCGCAGCACCGCCTCGCCCCTGCCCACCTCGACGACCCGGCTGGTGGTGCCGAACTCGACCAGGTCCGCGTCGGCGGCCCGGACCTTCAGGGCGGTGCCGAAGATCGCGGCCGAGTCGGCCCGGTTGAGCTCGGTCCGCTCGCTCGGGCGGTCGAACATCGAGCCCGAGCGGTCGACCAGGATCAGCGTCCGGCCGGGCAGCGCGGGCACGTTGGCGAGCGAGTGGGAGAGCGCGGTCTCCAGCGCGTGCCCCCAGCGCAGCGACGGCGCGTGCCGGTGCGCGGCGAGGTAGCGGAACGGGAACTGGCGGGAGCGGTGCACCTCGTCACGGTCGGCGATCCTGCGGCAGACCTCGGCCGCGACCTCGTCCGAGATCCCGGCCCGGTCGAAGTTGCGAAGGTTGCGCACCAGCGCCATCGGGCCCATGGTCGGGACGACCGCCTCCCAGACGGCCGCGTCCAGCGGTCCCTGGAGCCAACCGGCCAGTGCCTCCCAGGTCAGTCCCGCCGCGGCCAGCCGCTCGGCGCCGCCCTCGGCGGTGACCGCCGCCCGCCGCTGCTCGACGGGCAGCGCGAGCAGCTCGCGGTTGGCGGTGAGCAGCCGGTCGCCGGCCGGCGGGACGGCCTCGTCCGGCCGGTGCCGGCGGTCCAGTGCGTAGCGGAACAGCTCGCCCTGCCACGGCTTGGCCGGATCGGGCGAGGGGTGGGTCAGTTCCAGTACGTCGCCGAAGCGGTAGCCCTTGGCGGCGGTGTCGTACTTGAGCAGCGCGCGGCCGTGGTAGAGCCGGCGGACGGCGTCCGCGATGCCGCGCTTGAGCGGCTTCGGCAGCGCACGGCCGTAGCGGGTCGTCCAGTAGGCGAGCAGCTCGCCGGGCTCGTCCGCGCGCTGGAGGGCGGCGTCCACGGCCTGCCGGGAGAAGCCGGGCGCCGCCGCCTCCAGCCGGGCACGGGTGAACTCGGCGGCGCCGACCAGCGCGGCCGTGCGCAGGTGGGCGTCCGACCGCAGCCAGCGCAGCAGGCCGAGGGTCCACCGCGGGTCGGCGACGGCGAGTTCGCGCACCAGCGCGGTGTAGCGGTCGTCCCGGGCGCCGCCCTGTTCGTGGAACGTGTCCTGGCCGACCAGGTTGGCGACCGCCAGCAGGAACAGTTCGGACTTCGCGTCGCGCAGGAATCCGGTGCCGCCGTTGTGGTTGGCGGCGCGCGCGCCGGTGGTGGTCACGGGCGAGTTCGGACTGGGCTTGGTGGTACGGGTGTTGAAACGCGACATGGTGAGATCCCCCTGCTGGCTGGTGGAACGCGCAGGAGGCACGGCGAAGGAAGGGGTGCCCGAGATCACGCCGGCCCGGCGGCCGGCCTCGGCGGAGGTGTATGCCTTGTGCTCTGTCCGATTGAGCTAGCGGCCGCGTACGGCACGCCCGGGATTCGAACCCGGAACCGCAAGATCCGAAGTAACCCCCGCCTGCGCACCGGGCACCCCGGCGCTCTGCCTCCCGAGATCAAGGTGGGCGGCGGTCGATGGAACTCAGCTTCAACGCGCCCCACTGGGGGCACTCGACCGAAGTAACCGCTGCCGTCGCACCGGGAGGTGCGGAAAACCTATTCAGGAATGTGGTGTCCGGAGATCGAAGGCGGCTGAGGTGACGAAGCTGCTCTACCGACTGAGCTACACCGGCCCGAAAGCCGGTGACGGGACTCGAACCCGCGACCCGCCCATTAACAGTGGAAGTAACCTCTGCCTGCGCACCTGGACGAGAGAGACCATAGCCAGGCCCCTCCCGCCGGTGCATCCGAATTACCGCGGGGATCCGCTAGGCCGGGGCGACGATCACCGCGCGGGCCCGCTCCGTCAGTTCCCTGACCCGGCGCTCCCCCTGGAAGGGTTCGAGACGGCGGAGCATCTCGACCACGTACTCGCGGCTGCGCTGCGAGGAGATCCGGCCGGCGACCTCGACCGCCCGTTCGCCGGCCGCGACCGCCGCGTCCAGGTTGCCCGCCTCGGCCTCGGCCATCGCGGAGACCACCAGTCGCAGCCCGTGCGAGCGGACGAACCCCTCGGTGGGCCGGGCCAGCGCCTCCCGGGTGAACTGGCGGACCTTGGAGGGCACTCCGAGGTCGCGGAAGCACTCGGCGGCGTCGGCGGCGAGGCGGTCGTAGGCGTAGAAGTCGATCCACGCCGGATCGGGGTCCCCGGCGCGCGCCCGCTCCAGCGCGCTCTCCGCGGCGCCGAGCGCCGTCGCACACGCCGCGGCGTTGCGGGCCTTGGCCTGGGCCCGGGCCTCGACCAGGTGGAAGAAGCTCATGGTGCGGGCCGTGGCCAGCCCGCGGTTGCGTTCCAGCGCGGCCTGGGCGAGGTCGACCGCCTCCTCGGCGAAGCCCCGGTAGCCGGCCTGCAGGCTCATCGAGGCCAGCACATAGCCGCCGAGCGGCACGTCGGCGCCCGCCCGGGCGAGTCGCAGCGCCTGGATGTAGTACCGCTGGGCGGCCTCGTGCTGACCGGTGTCGAAGGCCATCCACCCGGCCAGCCGGGTGAGTTCGGCCGTCGCGCCGAACAGCGCCCGGCCCACCGCGTCGCTGTAGGAGGCCAGCAGGAGCGGAGCCGCCTCCACCCGCAGACACTCCGGCACCATCGAGGAACGCCAGTCCCCGCCACCGTACTTGGAGTCCCAGCGGCGGGCCTCCTGGGCGGCCTCGCGGAGCTTGGCGGCGTCCGAGTGGCCGACCCGGTACGAGCCCGCCTCGGCGGGCGCGCGCGGCGCCTCGCGGGCCACCGAGCCGTCCGCCGGGTTGATCAGCCAGCGGGAGACCGGCGTCGCGTACGCGGCGACCGAGAAGGTGCCGGCCAGGCTGTCGCTCCAGCGGCCGCCGCCGGGGCCGCGCCGCAGATCGAGGTCGACCCGCCACAGGTCGGTGGCCGAGCGGACCGCTTCGGAGACCTCGCGCGGGAAGGCCAGGCCCAGTTCGGGCGCCGGGTCGGTGTCGCCGAGGCCGATCTCCTCCAGGGGTACCGGCCGACCGAGCTTGCCACCGATCGCGGTGGCGATCAGGTGCGGCACCGGGCCCTGCGGGACCATGCCCTTGCTGACCCAGCGGGCCACCGAGGTCTTGTCGTAGCGCAGCGTCAACCCCCGTTGGGCGCCGAGGTCGTTGACCCGGCGGGCCAGGCCGGCGTTGCTGATCTGGGCGAGGGTCAGGAGCGTGCCGAGCCGTTCGTTCGGTCCTCGTGGGCTGACGGTCATGGTGGCGGCGGCACCTCCTGCGGCCTTGTGCGCGGGGCCCGGGCGGCACCGGGCCGTAGCTGCTGTACCTAGAGTAGTCGGACGCGTTCCGAGGGTTAAGAGGCCGCATTCCGGATGGCGGGATCGCGCGCCCGGCGGCCGGTGGTGGGCGGTCCCGCGGGGGCCGGGCCGACCGCTCGGAAGTGGCCGGAGGCGATCGGGCCGGCCTCCGCCGGAGCCTCGTGCTCCGGTCCCGTGTCGATGTGCGCCCGGCCGTGCCCCCTGGCCCGACCGGCTGGTCGGCGATTCGCTGGTGGTCGTGGGTCGGCCCGCCGTCGAGGACCCGGCGGGCCGGGGGATGCCGCCGTCTCCATCCCCGCGGACGGTGGCGAAGTCCGGGAGGGCATGCGGATGCCCTCCCGGGCCGGACGGCGCCTTTCGGCCATGTCGCGATGGCCATGACAAGGGCGGCGCAAGGGCGGTCCGGGCCGGGGAGGGGGAGGCCCGGCCCGCCCGGTCGGACGGTGACCGTCCGGCGGTTCCGCGCGTCGGCGCGCGGCGTGCCGTCGCGGGCGGGGCGTCCGGCCGGGACCGCGCGGGCGTGGCGCCGAGACGTGACCCCGCGGCCGTGCCCCCGAGGGCCGGTTCGCGGTCGGACCCGTCGGGAGGGTGCTGCCGGGCGGCGGTGTGCCCGGCCGTCGCGACCGCCGGGCCGGGGCGGTTCCGCCGCACCCGCCGCCGGGTCGGCGAGTCGCCCGGTCGCCGGGTGGCGAATCGGAAACGACAACTCCGGTCACGGGACGCGCGAGCGGTGGCACGATGTCTCCTGACGGCGCGCCCGATCGCGGCGGCCGGCCGCCGCGGCACGCCACGGGCCGGCCGGAGCTGCCCGGCGGAGGACGCGCCGCGCGGTGCAGGTCCTCGTCCGGTGGAGGCGCGATGCGGTGGCTGACGGGCTGGAGCACGGGTGCGCCCCGAGCGGGCGCCCCGGCGCACGAGGCGCCCGGCGCGGTGGCGCCGATCGCCGCGCGCCCCCTCTGGACCGGGCCCAGTCCGCTCTGGGCGGTCGGCGACTGGCGGCCCGAGGAGATCCGGCTGGTCACCCTGCGCCCCGGCGCCCCCGCCGTGGTCACCACCGGCCCCGCCGCACCCGACCAGGTCGAGGACACGCCCGCGACCACCCGGCTCGCCGTCCTCGGCCACTGCGGCGCCTCCGACGCCGAGCTCGCCGCCGGCCTGGCCGCCGCCCGTGGCGGTGCCGTCCGCCACCTCACCACCTGGCCCGGCAGCTACACCGTCGTCCTGCGCACCGGCACCCGGTCGACCGCGCTGCTCACCGACCTGGCCGGTGCCCAGCCCGTCTTCCACACCCCGTGGGGCGACGGCACCGCGTACGCCACCGCCGCGCTCCCGCTCGCCGACCTGGTCGGCGCGCCCCTGGACACCGGCCACCTGGCCGCCCGGCTCGCCTGCCCGGAGTCGCCGGAGGCGCTCGGCACCGGCACCCCGTACCTCGGCGTGCAGCGGGTGCCGCCCGGCCACACGCTGGCCATCCGCGGCGGCCGCCCCTACCTCGCGACGTACGACGAGCCCGGCGGGGAGACACGGTCGCGCGGCGAGGCACCGGCCGTCCGGGAACTCACCCGCGCGCTGCTGGAGTCCGTACGCTCCCGGGTCCGCACCCCGGGCTCCGGGGCCGCCGACGCGGGCCGGGCCCGGCTGGGGGTCGACCTCTCGTACGGGACGGCCTCGGCCACCGTCGCGCTGCTCGCCGCCGCCGTCCCGCCGGCGCCCGTCACCGCCTCCGCGCCCGCCTCCGCGCCCGTCACCCCGCCCGTCACCGCCACCGCGCCCGTGTCCGCGCCCGGCGGCGGGGAACCGGTCGCGGCGCGGGCCGGGGGCATCGGAGCCCGTCCGGCGTCCGGATCCGGCGGGCCGGCCAGGAACGGCGCGGTCAAGGGCTCCTGGGTCCGGACGGCCGGTCCGGGCCGGCCCGCCCCCGAGCAACTGGCCGCCGTCACCCTCGGCGAGACCGAGGGCCCGGCCACCCCGGCGCTCGCTCCCGCCACCCCCCGGCTGCGGCACACCGTGCTCGCCCCCGGCCCCGACACCCTCCCCTACGCCGAGCTGCGGTCCGACCCGCGGACCGGCCGTCTCACCGACGAGCCCGGGCCCGAACTGATCGCCGCCGGTGGCGCCGAGGCCCGCTTCGACGCCGGCGGCACCGACCACCTCACCGGCTACGGCGCCCGCCAGGTGCTCGACGGGCACCCGGCGCGGCTGGCCGACCTCGTCCGGGCCGGCCGGCCGCGCGAACTGCTGCCCCCGGTCGCCGCCCTGGCCGGCGCCGACCGGGCGACGGCGGGCGTCCTGGCGGGTGCGCTGCGCACCCCGCTCACCGTGGTCCGCGCGGCACACCGGCTCTCCCGGATCCGGTACGCCGACGCTCTCGACGACGCCGCCGTACGGCTGACGCTCCGGCAGGTACCGGACGGCAGTGGCACGGCGGGCGCCCGCTCGGCCGACGACCTGGCCTGGTGCGTGCCCGGACCGGCGGCCCGCTGGCTTTCCGACGACGCGCTCTCCGCGGTCGCGCTGCGGCTGCGCCTGGCGGCGCGCGAGCCGGCGCCCGCCGAGCCGCCGGGCGTGCGTCGGGCCCGGTACGCCCTGCATCGGCACGCACGCGGGTTCCGCACCCTGGTGCACGCCGCCGAGCAGCCGGGCCAGCGGCTGCACGCGCCGTTCCTGGACAACCAGGTGGTGCGCGCGGCCCGGCTGCTGCCCGACGACATCCGGCTCCAGCCCGGAGCCCGGCACGCCCTGCTGCACGCCGTCCTCACCGGCGCCGGCCGCACCGACCTGCCGTCCGACTGGGGCCGCGGCCCCCGCCCCGACCGCACCGCCCCCGCCCGGGCGGGCCTGCGGCTCGCCGCCGACGGCATCGCCGAACTGTTCGACGCCCCGTTGCTCGCCGAGGCGGGGCTGATCGACCTGCCCGCCGTCCGGGCCGGCCTCGCCCGCTCCGCCGATCCGGCGGCCCCGCTCGCGCCGGGCACCCTGGCGGGCCTCGCCGAGCTGGTCTCCGTCGAGCTCTGGCTCCGCCGGGTCCGCGCCCGCCGCCACGGCGCCTGCTGGACCGGTCTGCCGCTCGCCCGTCGTACCGCGCTCCCCGCCGCCCGCTTCGCCTGACCGGCCCGATCGGGTGCGGGGCGGCCGGCTCGGCGCGGCTCGACGGCCCGGTCCCCCGGGCGGGCGATCATGACGCCATCCCGTCCCGTTCCCGTGGAGGCCGTGGTGACCAGCGCCAGCCCGGATCCGTCCGTCCCCGTCGTGCTCTCGGTGCTCGGCCGGCCGCCGACGGGCGGCCCGCCCGGGGTGCTGGCCGCGTGCGACGGTTCGGACGGCTCGCTCTGGGCGCTGGACCGGGCGATGACCGAGGCCGAGCGGTTCGAGCTGCCGCTGTACGTGCTCGCGGTGGTCAACCCGGCGCCCGCCGGGTACCCGCCGGGGATGGCCGAGCTGGTGCAGGAGAGCGTCGAGACCCTGGTCGAGAGCATGGCGGACGGCCTGCGCCGCGCGGTGGCCGCGGTGCAGCGGGCCCGGATCCGCCCGTACCGGGGGGAGCTGTCGCTGCACGTGGTGCTCGGCAATGTGATCGAGGTGCTGCTCGCCGCCTCGGCCCGGCAGCACACGCTGGTGCTCGGCACCAGGGGCAACGGGGGCTTCGGCCGGCTCCTGCTGGGCTCGGTCGGCTCGGCCGCCGTCCATCACGCGGCCTGCCCGGTCCTGATCGTGCCCGCACCGCCGGGTCGCTGACCGCACCGCCGGGTCGCTGACCGCGCCCCCGGGTCGCTGACCGCTTCGCCGGATCGGTCCGCCGGTTCAGGGCGCTCGTACAAAGCCTCACGCTGGGCCGGTGCGCCGTGCGCCGGAGCGCGCTGCCCCCGGACCAGCGGGTGCCAGGTCACGGGCGCGCCGGGAATGTCCCGAGATGGTTCACCGTTCACCTATCTCGGAACCCCATCCTCCCCACCCCTGGAGAACCCCCGCCATGAAGGTCGAGATCTACTCCGACATCGCCTGCCCCTGGTGCTACATCGGCAAGCGCCGCTTCGAGCAGGCGCTCGACGGCTTCGCGGGCAAGGAGAACGTCGAGGTGGTCTACCGGCCCTACCAGCTGGTGCCGGACGCCCCGGCCACCGCGAGCCCGCACCGCGCCTGGCTGGCCGAGCGCTACGGCCCGCAGTCCGTCGAGATGGACGCCCGGGTGGCCGACCTGGGCCGCGCCGAGGGCATCAGCTACGACTTCGACGCCGCACTGCACGCCAACACCTTCCTCGGGCACCGGCTGCTCCACCTCGCCGAGACCGAGTACGGCGCGGCGGCGCAGGGCCGGCTCAAGGAGGCGCTGCTCAAGGCCCACTTCAGCGACGGGGTGGACGTCGGCGACCGGGCCGCGCTGACCGAGGTGGCCGCGGCCGTCGGCCTGGACCGCGACCGGGTGGCGGCCTACCTCGCCGGCGACGAGGGCGTCGCGGAGGTCGGCGCGCAGCTGGCCGAGGCCCGCGAACTGGGGATCACCGCCGTGCCGACCTTCGTCTTCGAGGGCAAGTGGGCCGTCCAGGGCGGCCAGGAGGCCGAGACCTTCCGGAAGGTGCTGGAGCAGGTCGCCGACGAGATCGGCGAGCGCCGGGCCGCGCCGGTGCCGGTCGTCCCGGCCGGCGAGGCCTGCGCGGACGGCTCCTGCGCGATCTGACCCGACCGCGCCCGCCGGCCCGTGCGGCCGGACCTCCCGAAGCCCGCTTCAGACACACCTGAAGCGGGCTTCGGCCCAGTCGGCCACGTTCAGCGCCGACCAGATGCCGTGGGCCGGGGTGACCACCAGTCGGATCGACTTCTGCCCGGCCAAGGACACCCGCACCCGCACCGCGTCGTCGCCGGCCGCCAGGGTGGGTGACCGCCACAGGGTGCGGCCGTCGCCGCCCTGCACCGAGAAGACCACGCCGCCGACCGAGGCGGTGAGGTCGTCCACCCCGGCCACCGCGTCGAAGGACGTGCAGACGCGGTTGAGGTCGATGAGCGTGGTCGCCGGCGCGTGCACGGTGATGCCGTGGGTTTGGCGGGTGCCGTCGATCGAGACGCTGTCACGCTGCCAGAACCAGTCGCTGCCCTGCTGCCGGATGCTCGGGCCGGGTGGTGGCACCCGGTTGTTGCCGGGCTTCAGGACGGGCAGGTCGTCGGCCCAGAAGTCGGTCGGGGCGGGCGGCGTGACCGTCGGGGTCGGCACCGGCGGGACCGTCGGGGTCGGCAGGACCGGCACCTCGGGCGTCGGCACCGCGGGCGCCGTCGGGGTCGGTACCTCGGGCACCGGCGGCACCGCGGGCCTGGTCGGCCGCGTCGAGGGGGTGGCCGTCGGCGTCGGCGCGGGCGGCGCCGGGGAGGACGCGGGCGGGCTGCTCGGCGCGGGCGGCGGCACGGCCTTGGGCGCCGGGCGCGGTGTGGCGGACGGCGACGGCGAGGGGGAGGGCGTGGCCGAGGGGCTCGGCACGGGCTCCTCCACCGCGACCGGGTCGGGGGTGCTCGGCGCCGCGCTCGGCACGGGTGCCACCGGCGGCGGCGCGGGCACGGCGGGGGAGGAGGCCGGCGGCGCGGCCAGCGGGGGCTTCGGCTCGGGCGAGCCGGTCAGCGCGTAGGCGGCGACGGCGGCCGCGGCCACCGCGACGGCGGCGGCGATCCCGGCCTTGGCCGCCAGGCCCAGGCCCTCGCCCGCCGCCGCGCCGGCACCACCGCTCCCGCCCGCCGCGCCGCCCGCGGAGCCCGCCGCCGCGCCGGCGGCGGAACCGGCCGTCGAACCCGCTGCCGCCCCGGCCGTCGCACCCGTCGTCCCGGTGGCCGCGCCGCCCGAGACGGCGGCCGCCGTTCCGGCCGCCGCACCGCCGACCGCCGCCGCGCCGCCCACGGCGGCAGCGGCGGCACCGAAGCCGCCGACCCCGATCCAGACCAGCACGCCGCCGGGCAGCAGCGCCCGCAGACCGTGGTTGATCTCGGAGAGTTCCAGGCAGGCGGCCGTACACCGGTCGCACTCCTGCAGGTGCCGGCCGACCTCCGCCGACGCCCGCTTGCGCAGCGACCCGCGCGCGTAGGCACCGAGCCGGGTCGCGTACGCCTCGCAGGCCCGGGCCTGGCTGCCCGAGACGTGCGCCTGGAGGAAGGCCGCGGCCAGCCGGTCGCGGGCCCGGTGCGCCTGGACGGCGGTGGCGTTGGCCGTCTTGCCGAGCATCACCGCGACGGTCTTGGGGGACTCCCGCTCGACCTCGGTGTGCCAGAGCACCATCCGGTCGTCCTCGGGCAGTTCGGCGTAGGCCTGCATCACCATGCGCTGGTCGGCCATCGCCATCGCCCAGGCGTCGGCCCCCGGGTCGGCCAGGTCGAGATCGACGGTGGCGGCCGAGGTCTGCGCGAACGTGCTGAAGTCGTCGACGAGTTGCTCGCGCCGCTCGCTGCGGGTCCAGGCGGCGGCGACGTTGCGGACGGCCGTCAGCAGATAGGCGCGGACGGCGAACTCCGGCCCCTTGCCCGCCTTCAGCGCCTGCAGGGTGCGGGCGAACACCTCACCGGCCAGGTCCTCGGCGGTGAAGCTGTCCCGGCAGCAGGTCCGCGCGTAACGGCGCACCGAGTCGGCGTGCCGGCGGTAGATCTCCTCGTACGCGGTGTCGTCGCCGGCCCGGACCCGGGCGGTCAACTCGGCGTCGGAGGCCGGGCGTTCGCCGTCCACCGGGTCGGCGGGGGCCGGTACGGTCGGCCGGGCGGGGGAGCGGCTGCCGACGAAGGCCTCGGGGGCCACCCCGCCCCGGCCGGCCGGGGCCTGGCCGGGAACCCGGGTGGGCGGGAGCGCGTCGGAGGCGGAGAGCGTCTCGCGGCTGGGCATCCCGGCCTGGTCGGGTACCTGCCCCGAGGCACTCGGCAGCGGGCCGGGAAGGTGCTCCGGCGCACCGGGCGACCCGTCCGGGCCACCCGTCCCGCTGTTCGGTCCGCCCGCTCCGGAGCGGCCGAAGTCGAGGCCGTAGCCGTAGTCGTTCTGTTCCTC
Source organism: Kitasatospora sp. NPDC059327 (assembly GCF_042752535.1). Taxonomy (NCBI): domain Bacteria; kingdom Bacillati; phylum Actinomycetota; class Actinomycetes; order Kitasatosporales; family Streptomycetaceae; genus Kitasatospora; species Kitasatospora sp. NPDC059327. Next base: position 59,353 of record NZ_JBHYYB010000050.1, read on the forward strand.
GGCGCTCACAACGGACCCCAGATTCCACGACAGCCCCCGTGGTGCGGCGGAGCGCATGGGAGCGCGTGAGCGCACGGGTCCCCGCTGTACGGCGCCGAGGGCGCGCGAACGGCGCGCATCGGGACATTGACTCCAACCACGGGCAAAGGATGGCATAGCGCAGAGTTGGGCGGTAGCCGGACCGCCGTGACCCACTCTTCCGAGGGGCCGTCGCGGATCTGTTCGGCCCGGCCCGGTGAGCCGGTGCGGCGGCGGCCGCACCGGGCGCCTGGCCCGGCCGCGCGCGCCGGGCCGATCCCAACTCCCGGGCCGGCGCGGGACGGCAGCCGCCCGCACGGGGCGATCAGCGGGCCCGGAGACCGTCCAACAGGATCCGCAGCAACCGGTCGGCCGGCCCTTCGACAGGTTGACCGTCCGTCTGCTGACCACCCGGCGCCGGGAACGAACCGCCGAACGCGGCGGACACCGGCGCCGTGTACGGGTCGGCCCCCGGCGCGGTGCGCGCCGCGTGCACCGGCACCGAGGCGGTCAGCACCAGCACCACGTCCGCGACCGTGACCCCCGGCCGCAGCTCCCCGGCCGCGCCGGCGCGGGCCACCAGGGCGGCGAGCAGCTGCAGCAGCAACCGCGGGTCCGCGTCGCCGGCGGGTTCGCCGGCGCCGTCCGGCAGCGGCCCGCCGTGGCGCGGCTCGAACCGAGCACCGAGGAGGGCACCCGCCCCGGCCGGATCGATCACGCGCTGCTCGGGCACCCGGCCCAGCTCCTCCGCGTACCGGAACGCCTCCGGCGGCAGCAGCCGCCCGGCCCCCGTGCTCACCGCCCGGGCCAGATAGCCGGCCAGCGACTCCCAGGCACCGCCGCCGCCGTACAGCGACTCGCGCGCCTGTGTCGTCAGCCAGGCCACCTCCTCGGCGGCGATCCGCTGGACCAGCACCTCCTTACTCGGGAAGCGGCGGTACACCGTGCCCACCCCGACCCCGGCCCGGCGCGCGACCTCCTCCATCGGCGCGCCGTAGCCGAACTCGCCGAACACCTCGCGGGCCGCGCGCAGCACGCTCTCCAGGTTCCGCCGGGCGTCCACCCGCAGCCGGGCGCCGGACACCGGCCCGGTGCCGCCCTGCGGCGGCTCGGCCGGGTAGGGGATCGCCGCGTACGCCACCCCGGCCTGCGGTGGCAGGTCCGCGGGGCCGCGTTGCTCCGGCACCACGCCCTGGCCGATGCGCGGTACCGCCGCCCGGCCCAACAGTCGCTCCTGCTCCATCATCCCAACTCTCCCCCGCAGGTGCCCGATCCCGGACCCTGCCGTCGCCCGCCCCTGCACCCCCCGGTGCAGCTCCGTCTGTCAGAAATGACCCGATGACCCATCGCTCGTTGCCGGTTGTGTCGTTCGCCGCGCCCGGGTGGCGCCTGACCCCACCCGCCCGACCGCACGCGCACGGCCACGCGGACTCCGCCACGGGCCGGTGCCACCGGGCCGGGGTCGCGCATCCGGCCCTGAGCGTCGGCACCGTACGGGGCCTCGTCCGGGAACTACCCTTCCCCGGAACACCGTCCCGCAGTCGGGTTGTCGAGCCAACACTGGAACAGGCCGTAATGGCCGCTCCACGGTGCGTCGCCGCCAGTTGTCATGGCGATGGCTGCCCCGATGCACAATCCGACCATAGTTCACGGCCGTTCGAAGCCGAAAGTGCGTCAGAAACTCACCCCGACAGCACATCTGGCCCCACCGGGCAACTCCCGCCCCAACCGACCCGGCACGGACTGTGGACAAGAGGCCCCCCGACGGTCCTTCATTGAGGGCGTGGTGGGGGGTACCCCCGGCCGAGGGCCGGGGGAAGGTCGCATCGGCAGGAGGTTCGCCATCAGAATTCTGATCGTCGGCGGCGGCTGCGCCGGGATGTCCGCGGCGCTGCACCTCCAGCGCGGCCTGCGCGAGCGGCTGCGCCGGGGCGAGGCGGAGATCACCGTGGTCGAACCGCAGCCCTACCTGACGTACCACCCGCTGCTCGCGGAGGTCGCGGCCGGCTCGATCGACCCCCGCCACGTGGTCGTCCCGCTGCGCCGGACGCTGCCGGAGTGCCGGGTGCTCACCGCCCGGATCACCCGGATCGAGCACGCCACCCGCCGCGCCTGGGCCGACGCCGCCGCGCACGGTGAACCGCCCGCGCCGGTCGAGCTCGACTACGACGTCCTGGTGGTGGCCCCCGGCTCGGTGTCCCGGACGGCGCCCGTCCCGGGGCTGGCCGAGCACGGCCTCGGCTTCTCCACCGTCGGGGAGGCGGTGGGCCTTCGCAACCACGTCCTGGAGCAGCTCGACCTCGCCTCCGCCACCCGGGACCCGGCCCTGCGCCAGGCCGCGCTCACCTTCGTCTTCGTCGGGGCCGGCTACGCGGGGGTCGGCGCGCTCGCCGAACTGGAGGACATGGCCCGGACCGCGGTCCGCGGCTACCACAACATCAGCCCCGAGGACCTGCGCTGGGTGCTGGTCGAGGCCACCGACCGGATCCTCGCCGAGGAGTCGCCCGAGCTGGCCGCGCACACGCTGGCCCAGCTGCGCGAGCGCAGCGTGGACGTCCGGCTGCGCACCAGGCTGGAGTCGGCGGCCGGCCGGGTCACGGTGCTCTCCGACGGCAGCCGCTTCGCCGCCCGGACCCTGGTCTGGACGGCCGGGGTGCGCCCGTCCCCGTTGCTGCGCGACACCGACCTGCCGCTGGACACCACCGGCCGGATCCGCTGTCTGGCCACCCTCCAGGCGGTCGGCCCCGACGGACGGGCGCTGCCCGGGGTCTGGGCCGCCGGGGACTGCGCTGCCGTCCCCGACCCGCACGCGGACGGGGCACCCTGCGCCCCCAACGCGCAGCACGCCTTCGCCCAGGCCGAGCTGCTCGCCGCCAACGTCCTCGTCGCCCTGGAGGGCGGCCCCCGCGCCGAGGGCATCGTCGAGTACCGACCGGACCGCGCCGCCTGCTCGACCTCGCTGGGCCTGGGACGTGCCGTCGCCCACACGAGTCGCGGCGGGCGACTCACCGGCCGGCGCGCCTGGTGGCTGCACCGGGCCCGGCACCTGCGCCGGCTGCCGAGCGCCGACCGGCGGGTGCGGGTGCTGATGGACTGGGTGCTGGGCGGCCTGTTCTCCCGGGAGGTGGTCTCGCTCGGGACGCTGGAGCACCCCCGATCGGAGTTCGAGGCGGGGTTCGGCACCGGGGTCACGGACGACCGGCCGACCTGACGGCGCGCCGCCGGCAGTCCCGCTGTGACCGACAAGACGGCCGCGCCTGGCGCGCGCGACTTCCGGAATCGGGCCTCCGCCTGACAGGATCGGCCCGACCGAGTCATTACCCGGTGTGCCAGTCCGCACACAAAAAGTGATGATATGCCTGGAAAACGAGGAAGCGGCCGTCGTTTGAACCTCATGCGCTGGAGCGCCCGGCTCACCGGAGCCCCCTGGCGGACCGCCCCACCGACCGGGAGCGGCACCGACCAGGGCGCGCCGACCGGCGACGGCGTCGTGGTCCCCAGCCCCCGCGACCCCACCAGCCTCGTCAGCCCGACCGAGGTGCTCGACCCGCAGCGGCCCCAGGACCTGCGCGAGGTGCTGAACCGCATCCCCGCCCCGGTCGCCGTCACCTACGGCCCGCTGCACCAGCTCGGCTACGCCAACCGCGCCTACCGCGAGCTCTTCGGCGACCGACCCACCGGTCTGCCCGCCTGCGAGGCGCTGCCGGAGCTCGGCACCATGGGCGTCCTGCCCCTGATGGACCAGGTCATCCGCGGCGGCAGCCCGCGCAGCGTCAAGGCCCGCTGCATCCTCGGGCTCACCGGCAACCGCTACTACAACGTCTCCTGCGTCCCGCTCAGCCGCCACGAGAGCCGGGCCGAGACCCTGGCGGAGAGCCGGGCCGAGGGCCGCCGCGAGAACCGGGGAGAGGTCCGGGGCGAGTCGGGGGAGACCGAGGGCGCGCGGGACGCGCTGCCCGCCGGCGTCCTCATCTTCGCCGCGGAGGTCACCGACCAGGTGCTCGCCGCCACCCGTCTGCGCGAGGCCGAACGCCGCCAGCGCGAGGCCGCCGTCACCCTCCAGCGCAGCCTGCTCCCCCAGAAGCTCGACCAGCCCGCCGACCTCCGGGTGGCCGCCACCTACCAGCCCGGTGGGGTCGAGGCCGCGGTCGGCGGCGACTGGTACGACGTCATCGCCGTCGACGGTGGCCGCACCGCGCTGGTCATCGGCGACGTCATGGGACGCGGCCTGCGCGCCGCCGCCGTGATGGGCCAGCTCCGCACCGCCGTCCGGGCCTACGCCCGGCTCGACCTGCCGCCGCACGAGGTGATGCGCCTGCTGGACGGCCTCGCGATGGAGATCGACGCCAACCAGATCGCCACCTGCACCTACGCCGTCTGGGACCCCGCCCGCCACGCGCTCACCTACGCCTCCGCCGGCCACCTGCCGATGCTGCTGCGCTGCCCCGACGGCACCGTGCTGCGCAGCGAGGAACAGAACGGCCCGCCCCTGGGCACCGGCGGCGGCGTCCATGTCTCCCACACCCTGCGACTGCTCCCCGGCACCACCGGTGTCCTCTATACGGATGGACTGGTCGAGCGGCGGGACGAGGACATCGACCAGGGCCTCGACCTGCTCGCCCGTACCCTGGCCGGCGCCGCCGGCGCTCCCGAGGTGATCTGCGCCCGCCTGCTCAGGGCCATGGGCGTCACGTCGGACCACGATGACGACGTCGCCGTCCTGACCTTCCAGCTGCCGGTCGACGAGGGGCTCCCGGCCCTCCCGGACCCAGGGCCGGCACTTGACTCGCCTCCCTGACAGGTCTAGTGTTCTTCGAGCTGCCTGGCTGGGAGCACCGGACACGTATCTACGCGGACGGTCCCGGGGCGGCCAATCCCTGAAACACCACTTTCCGGTTCGGACCGGGCTGTGCTTTGTCATTTTGACGGTGCGGCTCAGGCCTTATTCGTGATGCCTGTTTATATGGGTTGCGGTCGGATTCGCCTTTCAGGGCGGGGATCGGCTAGAGTTTGAAACGTCGGACGGGGCGTCAAGCCGCAGAAGACATCAGCGAGTTGGATGAGAGAAGCGCCGGAAACGGCACGGAGAACATCTGATAAGCTGGGAACACGAAAGAACGAAGCGCCCGGAGGGCCCGCTGGAAGGCGGTCCGAAGGAAG